>NZ_RZPF01001390.1:0-341 GCF_004022735.1 Mesorhizobium sp. M7A.F.Ca.AU.001.01.1.1 | reverse complement strand
GCGCCGACCGGGCGATCAATTATCGCCAGCAGGACTTCGTTGCCGAGGTCAAGGACGCAACCGGCGGCCGGGGCGCCGACGTCATCCTCGACATGGTGGGCGGCGACTATGTGGCGCTCAACTACGACGCCGCGGCCGTCGAAGGACGCATCGTCCAGATCGCCGTACAGGCCGGTGCGGTCGCCAGCACCGACTTCGCAAAGCTCATGGTCAAGCGCCTTGTTCATACCGGCTCGACGCTTCGGCCGCGCACCGTCGAATTCAAGGCAGCCATCGCGGCGGCGCTCGAGGCTCAGGTCTGGCCGCTGCTCGGCACCCGCAAGGTCGCTCCGGTCATGGAC
>NZ_RZPF01001389.1:0-407 GCF_004022735.1 Mesorhizobium sp. M7A.F.Ca.AU.001.01.1.1 | reverse complement strand
TCTCATTGAGCCAGCATCTGGACCGTCATTACGCAGAGAAGCTCAAACAGGAGGGTGGCACCGGTCAGCGCGGTGACGCCTGAAGGATCGAGCGGAGGCGAAACTTCGACCAGATCGGCGCCGATGATGTCGACGCCGGCCAGCGCGCGGACCATCTTCTGGGCCTCGCGCGTCGTGATGCCGCCGATCTCGGGGGTGCCGGTGCCGGGGGCAAAAGACGGATCGAGCGCGTCGATGTCGAACGAGACGTAGGCCGGCGCCTCACCGACGATCGAGCGTGCCTCGGCCATCACCGCGTCCACGCCGCGCTCCATGAATTCCTCGATAACGATGATGCGGATGCCGGCCTCGCGGGCGAAATCGTAGTTCTCTGCATCGGAGATTGCACCTCTGATGCCGATCTGGAC
>NZ_RZPF01001388.1:0-408 GCF_004022735.1 Mesorhizobium sp. M7A.F.Ca.AU.001.01.1.1 | reverse complement strand
ACCACTGGCCGAAGCTCTGACCGGACAGGATTTCACCACGGCGATCGGGCCGATCCGGTTTGATGCGAAAGGCGATCTCAGCCGGAGCCCCTACCGCGTCTTCCGCTTCGATGGCACGCGCTTTGCGCCCTTGGAAAGCAACTGATGTTTCGCACCGGCCCACGCAACCTGATCACCGACGTTGCCGGCCTGCGCGTCGGCAATGCGTCCGACGCCAGGCTGAAATCCGGGGTAACGACCGTGCTTTGCGATGCGTCCACAGTGGCCGGCGTTCAGATCCTGGGCGGTGCGCCGGGCACCCGCGAGACCGACCTGCTCGAACCGCACAATTCCGTCGATGTGGTGCACGCCGTGGTGCTTTCGGGCGGCTCGGCTTTCGGCCTCGACGCAGCTTCCGGCCGTCAGGCG
>NZ_RZPF01001387.1:0-408 GCF_004022735.1 Mesorhizobium sp. M7A.F.Ca.AU.001.01.1.1 | reverse complement strand
GGCGCGCGCCGGACCTGCCGCTGGCCAACGTCGAGGAGTTCGTCACGCTGGCTTCGATTGTCGAGAAAGAGACGGGCAAGGGTGACGAGCGTTCACGGGTTGCCGCCGTCTTCCTGAACCGGCTTGCCAAGGGCATGCGCCTGCAATCCGATCCGACCATCATCTACGGGCTGTTCGGCGGCAAGGGAAAGCCGGCGGACCGGCCGATCTACCAGTCGGATATCCAGAAACAGACCCCCTACAACACCTATGTGATCAACGGCTTGCCGCCGACGCCGATCGCCAATCCGGGTCGTGCAGCGCTGGAGGCGGTGGCCAATCCGTCGAAGACCGACGACCTCTATTTCGTCGCCGACGGCACCGGTGGGCACGTCTTTGCCGCGACGCTGGACGAGCACAACGAGCATG
>NZ_RZPF01001386.1:0-410 GCF_004022735.1 Mesorhizobium sp. M7A.F.Ca.AU.001.01.1.1 | reverse complement strand
TCCGCCAACAGCCCAGCGGCCTTCAGCTTTGCCACCACCTCGGTCGCATAGTCGTCGGCATCCGACGTGATCGTCGCCACCACCACCTGCAGCGGCGCGAACCACAGCGGGAAATGGCCGGAATAGTTCTCGATCAGGATGCCGAGGAAGCGCTCCATCGAGCCACAGATGGCGCGGTGAACCATGACAGGCTGCTTCTTCTCGGAATCCGAGCCGATGTAGAAGGCGCCAAACCGCTCCGGCAGGTTGAAATCGACCTGCGTCGTGCCGCACTGCCATTCGCGGCCGATGGCATCCTTCAGCACATATTCGAATTTCGGCCCGTAGAAGGCGCCCTCACCCGGATTGATCGAGGTCTTGATGCGATTGCCGGACCGTGTCCTGATCGTCTCCAGCACGCCGCCCATGAT
>NZ_RZPF01001385.1:0-411 GCF_004022735.1 Mesorhizobium sp. M7A.F.Ca.AU.001.01.1.1 | reverse complement strand
CGCTGGCGAAGGTCGCCTCGCTGGCGTCCGCGCCAAGCAGGACGGCTTCCGCCGAGCGTGCCCGCCACGGCTTAGCCGCGACGCCGCCCAGCGCCAGCCTTGCGGCGCGGATCTTGCCGCCGTCGACGACGAGCGCTGCCGCGGCCGATACGACGGCAAAGGCATAGGAGGTGCGTTCGCGGACTTTGAGGTAACGGGCATTGGCGGAGAAGGAGGCAGCCTCCGCCGGCAGGCGCACCGCCACGATCAGGTCGCCGGGCTCCAGCGCATTCTCCCGCTGCGGCGTTTCGCCGGGAAGCCGGTGAAATTCCTCCAGCGAAACATGGCGCCGGCCCTTCTTGCCTTCGATCTCGACCACGGCGTCGAGCGCCACCAGCGGCACGCAGAAATCCGACGGGTGGGTGGCGATGC
>NZ_RZPF01001384.1:0-412 GCF_004022735.1 Mesorhizobium sp. M7A.F.Ca.AU.001.01.1.1 | reverse complement strand
GGGCAGGCCAGCGACCTTGGAGAGTATCTCCGACAATTCCCGGTCGACATCGGCAAGCTGACGCGCGAAGCGGTCGCGGCGCTCGGCGGTATCGCGCAGCGTCCGTTCGATCTGGTTGCGCGAGGCGGCAGCCTCGGCCCGCTCGGCAGTCAGCGCGGCGAGTTTGGCTTCGCTTTGTGAAAGCGTAGATGCCGCTTGTTCGAAAGCCGCGCGGGTGGTGGCCTCGCGCTCGGCGGCACCAGCATTTTCCGAATTGAGTGCCGCCTCTTCGGCGCGCAGGCGCTCGAGAATGTCCGCGTTGTCGCGGACCATGCGCTCCTCACGCGCGATATCGCCGTCGAGCTGCTGCAGCCGGCGCTCGAGTTCGCTCTGACGGGCGCGGATGCGGCCGGCTTCCTCTTCGATCTGCGAC
>NZ_RZPF01001383.1:0-413 GCF_004022735.1 Mesorhizobium sp. M7A.F.Ca.AU.001.01.1.1 | reverse complement strand
ACTTTTTGCCCCTTGTCGCCCCGCCACCGCCGATATCGACGAGCTGCTCGGAAATCTTGGCCGTCTCGACGGTTTCGAGCGGCCACCAATGGAAATGCAGGCCAGGCTGCGACAGTTCGGTCTTCGGCTTGCCGAAGCGCAGTTCGACCGCGACCTCATCGGGCTGCACGGTGTAAACCGCCTTGAACGCCCACAGCACCACAAGTGCAGCCGCGATCAGCGCGAAGATAGCCGGGCTCGCGCCGCCGCCGCCCGGAAGAGCGCGCCGCAGCCGGTCCTGGCCGCGGCGGATGATGTCTTCTAGATCGGGAGGCGAGCCCTGCGGCCCGCTCGGTCCTTTTGGACCCTGCCCCCAGGGTCCCTGATTGTTGCCGCCGCCACCCCATGGGCCGCCGCCACCGCCGCTTTTGTCG
>NZ_RZPF01001382.1:0-414 GCF_004022735.1 Mesorhizobium sp. M7A.F.Ca.AU.001.01.1.1 | reverse complement strand
GTCGTGGTGTCTGAGGACAAGTGTTGTTGTCTTTGGCTGGTTCGGGGAAGCGCAACGGCGTCTAATGGCGTCGCGGCAAGCGCCACGCGCCTGCAAGATCGGTATTGCAATTAGGAGCAAGCCCTCGATTTGTCAACAGAAACGGGCAGCAATGGCACGATTGTGAAGTTGTAACCTTAATCGGGATGCTTAATCGACCTGTCGGTCGCAGAGCCGGCTCAATAGCGGAACTGTTCGGCGAGAATACGCTCGTTCCAGGAATGATTGGGATCGAACAGCAACGTTGCTGTCGCCGTGGGTGATTCTCGCACCGTCACCGAGGTCACCGCCTTGACCTCGGTATGGTCGGCGGCGGCGTTCACCGGCCGCTTTTCCGGCTCGCGGATGTCGAAGCGCACCGTCGCTTTGTTGGAG
>NZ_RZPF01001381.1:0-415 GCF_004022735.1 Mesorhizobium sp. M7A.F.Ca.AU.001.01.1.1 | reverse complement strand
GCGATGGAGTGCCTCGGCGGCAATGGCTATGTCGAGGAGGCGCCGCTCGCCCGCTATTATCGCGAGGCCCCGGTCAACGCGATCTGGGAGGGCTCGGGCAATGTCATGGCGCTCGACGTGCTGCGCGTGCTTGGCCGTGCGCCCGGCCTGTTCGAGGATGTGCTGGCCGGCATCGACCGCGATCTCGGCGCCGGCGGACGCGGCACGATCGGCGTGCTGAAGGCGGCGATGCAGGTCGCTTCAACCGACGAAGGTTCGGCTCGGCTGCTCACCGAGCAGCTGGCTCTGTCGGCTGCGGCGGCGGAATTGCGCCGTCTGGGGGCAGGGCGGATCGCCGACGCTTTCGTCGAGACGCGATTGGCCGGCCAATGGCGCAACACCTATGGCATGATCGATTCGCGCCACGATGCACGCA
>NZ_RZPF01000137.1:0-11140 GCF_004022735.1 Mesorhizobium sp. M7A.F.Ca.AU.001.01.1.1 | reverse complement strand
ATCAAAAGGACGTGAAGGATCACTGGCATAAATCCCAACGATCAGAAAAATTGATTGGCGCAACCCCTTGTGCCACGGTTACGTTCGGCTGGTCCAGCCAAACGAAAAAGGCTGGCCATCGAGGAAATCTCCCATGCCACAGCGAAACGACACGGCGATATGGTCCGGCCTGTTCCGGATTTCGGCCGAATCCGGCCAAACCCTGCAGGCGCAGATCCGCCAGGCCATCGTAGCCGCCATTCTCGACCGCCAGATCGCCGCTTCGATGCCGCTCCCTTCCTGCCGCATCCTGGCCGAAAAACTCGGCGTCGCGCGCGGAACCGTGGTGCTGGCGTTCCAGCAGCTCGTCGACCAGGGTTTCCTGGTGGCGCGCGAGCGGCGTGGCCATTTCGTCAATCCCGATGTGCTGGCGACACCGGCCAAGCCGCACCAGAAGGCGCCCGACCAGGCCAATGAGATCGACTGGAAGGCACGCCGCAAGATCGCCGCAAGCGACATGCCGCCGCCGGCCAAGCACGAGAACTGGATCAAGTCGTCCTATCCTTTCGTCTACGGGCAGTTCGACCCGGCGCTGTTCCCGACCGCTGAATGGCGCGAGTGCAACCGCATGGCGCTTGCCGTGCTGGAAATCCGCAACTGGGCATCCGATATGGTCGACCGTGACGATCCGCTGCTGATCGAGCAGATCCAGGCGCGGCTCCTGCCCCGGCGCGGCATCTTCGCCAATCCCGACGAGATCATCGTCACGCTGGGCGCCCAGAACGCGCTCTACATGCTGGCGACGCTGCTGATGTCCAAGGGCTCCAAGGTGGCGATGGAGGACCCCGGTTACCCCGACGCGCGCTCGATCTTCCGCCTTGCGGGCGCAGAGATACAGCCGGTGCCGGTCGACCAGTCCGGCATCGTAACTGCTTCTATTCCCAATGATTCCGGCTTCGTCTTCGTCACGCCCAGCCATCATTGCCCGACCATGGTGCCGTTGTCGGCGGAACGGCGGCAGGATCTTCTGGCGCGCGCCAACCGCTACAACCAGATCATCATCGAGGACGGCTATGACAGCCAGCTTCTCGACGAGGCACCGCAGCAAGCGCTGAAGAGCCTCGATCGTTCCGGCCGCGTGGTCTATGTCGGCTCGATGTCCAAGACGCTGGCTCCCGGCCTGCGGCTCGGCTACATCGTGGCGTCTGCCGGACTGATCGCGGAGCTCCGGGCGCTGCGCCGCTTCATGCTGCGTCATCCGCCGGCCAACAATCAGCGCGCCGTCGCACTGTTCCTGTCGCTCGGCCACCACGAGGCGCTGGTGCGGCGGCTGTCGTCAGCCTTCGACGAGCGGCGCAAGCGGCTGGTCCATGCGATTTCCGCCTTCCTGCCGGAATGGCGCTCGACCGATTCGGCCGGCGGTACGTCGCTGTGGCTCGAAGGGCCGCGCGGCACCGATTCGCGCGGGCTTGCCGAGGCAGCGGCCTCGCGCAGCGTCATCATCGAGCCAGGCGACCGCTTCTTCGATCGCACTGAAAAGCCTTCGCGTTTCATGCGGCTGGGCATCTCGTCGATCGCGCTACAGCACATCGAGCCAGGCATCCGCGAACTGGCCACGGCCGCCGGACGCAGACCCGCGGCCGCCTGATCCATCATCGACCTCTCGTGACCGGAGCCGCTCGCAGCGGCTCCGGTATTTTAGTTCTGGCACATGGAACTGAGCCAGCTGGCCCATAGGATGGGCCAGTGCCGGCGGCATAGTCGGCGTCATCAGGGGAAGAAGCAGGCCGATGGTGGACCAACCGCCACGAGTTCCTGCCGACGAAGTTGGAGTGCTTCCATGCCAGTGGCTGTCGAACAGCAGGACACGCCGGCGAACCGTCGTCCACAACGCTCCGGTCTTCGCGAAACAGGACATGCCATGCGATCATCTCCCCTGGTGGAGGATGCCAGACCACAGCACAAGGCCATCGAGGGCGGCGGCTACGGGCCGCTTCGCGGGGATGACCGCGAGCGTATCCACGAAGGCGTGCTGACGCTTCTGGAGACAGTGGGTTTCGCCAACGCCATTCCTTCCTGCATAAAGGTGCTGACCAAGGTGGGGGCGATCCATGGCGACGATGGCCGGGTCCGCTTTCCGCGCGCGCTCGTGCTCGACACCATCAAGCGGGCGGCACGACATTTCACGCTTCATGGCCAGGACCCCAGGCACGACATGGTGGTCCAGGGCAAGCGCGTGCACTACGGCACGGCAGGCATCGCCGTGCACCTGGTGGATCTGGAGAAGCGTGAGTACCGCGAATCCAAGCTGCAGGATATTTATGATGCCGCCCGCATCGTCGACGGGCTGGACAACATTCATTTCTTCCAGCGGCCGATGGTGGCGCGCGACATCGCCGATCCGCTCGAGATGGATTTCAACACGCTTTATGCCTGTGTGATGGGAACATCGAAGCACGTCGGAACATCCTTCACGGTGCGTGAGAACGTGAAGCCTGCACTTGAAATGCTGTACGCCATCGCCGGAGGCGAGGAGAATTTCCGCGCCCGGCCATTCGTTTCCAACTCCAATTCATTCGTCGTGCCGCCGATGAGGTTCGCCGAGGATGCCTGCGGCGTGCTCGAGGCCTGCGTCGAAGGCGGCATCCCGATCCTGCTGCTGTCGACCGGCCAGTCGGGCACGACGGCACCCGCCGCGATGGCCGGCGCCGTCGTGCAGGCAGTGGCCGAAGTGCTGGCCGGCCTGGTCTATGTCAACGCGCTCAAGCCCGGCCATCCGGCGATCTTCGGCGCATGGCCGTTCATGTCCGACCTGCGCACCGGCGCCATGGCCGGCGGGTCGGCCGAGCAGTCGGTGGCAACGGCGGCCTGTGCCCAGATGGCGCAATTCTACGACCTGCCCGGTGGCTCCGCCGCCGGCATGACGGATTCGAAATTGCCCGATATTCAGTCCGGCTACGAAAAGGGCATCACCAATGTGATGGCCGGCCTCTCCGGCCTCAACCTCGTCTATGAGGCGGCCGGCATGCATGCCTCGCTGCTCGGCTTCTGCCTGGAGAGCCTGGTCATCGACAACGACATGCTCGGTCATTGCCTGGGCTGCGCGCGTGGCATCGACGTGACTGACGAGGCCCTGTCGATCGACAGCATCGCGGAGGTCTGCCTCAAGGGTCCAGGCCACTATCTCGACAACGAACAAACGCTCAAGCTGATGCAGACCGAGCACTTCTATCCTGCCCTCGGCGATCGTTCCTCGCCGAAGGAATGGAACGAAAAAGGCCGGCCTGATATATTGCTGCGTGCGATCACCGAGAAGAAGCGCATTCTTGCCGAACGATTTCCGCGCCATGTGCCAAAACAGGTCGACGACAGATTGCGTGCCCGTTTCGGCAACCTGATCCACCTGCCGCGCACGCATATGGGCGGCTGACCGGAGACAAGTCTCGTGCAGCCATACAGCCATACACGACCAACCATCGGGCAGAACGACAAATGAGTGTGCATCCTATCCAGCAAGCCCCCACCGACGGCGACGCGATCGATCGGCTGGTGGCATCTCATCGGCCAGGCCACGGCCTGGTGCGTGCCTTCTATCATGACCCGGCGATCTTCGAGCGCGACATGGAACGGGTCTTTCGCCGCCACTGGCATTGCCTGGCCCACGCCAGCGTTATCCCGAACCCCGGCGATTTCGAGCTGTTCAAACTGGGCGACGAGGCGGTCATCCTGACACGCGGCATGGATGGCACCGTGCATGCCATGCTCAACGTCTGTCGCCACCGCGGCGCCGAGGTCTGCACCAAGCAGAAGGGCAACGCGAAGATGTTCGTGTGCCCCTACCACGCCTGGGCCTATTCCAATGACGGATCGTTGCGCGCTGCCCGCCTGATGCCAAAGGATTTCGACCGCACGGCGCACGGGCTGAAGAAGCTTCATGTCCGCGTCGCATCCGGTCTGGTCTTCATTTCCTTCGCCGAGACGCCGCTCGATTTCGATCCGATCGAACAGTCGCTGCGAACGAGCTGCGGCCAGTATGGCTGGGGCGACGCCAAGGTTGCGTATCGTCAGTCCTATCCGCTCGACGCCAACTGGAAGCTCGCCGTCGAGAACTATGTCGAATGTTACCATTGCGGGCCGGCGCATCCGGAATATTCGCAGACGCATGCGCTGGAAAAGCCGGCAGAAATGATCGAGCAGCTCAATGCGGCGATGGAGCAACGCACCTGCGCGCTCGGCATCGAGATCGGCAGCGCCAACCGCTGGCAGAACTCGGCGGCCGGCCAGGAAGCAATCCACACCTTCCGCTATGCGCTCTATGACGGCGTTTCGAGCGGCAGCCAGGATGGATCGCCGGTGGCCCCGCTGATGGGACGCTTCTCCGACTATGACGGTGGCGTCACTTCCATCCATCTCGGCGGCACGACCTTCCTCGTATGCTATCCCGATCACGGCATGATCTACCGCTTCATCCCGAAAACGGCTGGCACCTGCGAGATGGAGCTGATCTGGCTGGTGCGCGGCGACGCGGTCGAGGGCCAGGATTACGATCTGGAGAAGCTGACCTGGCTGTGGAAGATCACCACCGAAGAGGACAAGAAGATCATCGAGCACACCGCGCGCGGCGTGCGCTCGCACTATTTCGTGCCCGGACCTATCGCGCCGATGGAATACAACGAACTGCGCTACATCGGCTGGTATCTCGAGGAGATCAGCCGGGCCTGAACGGCTCGGCTGCCTTAGAGCATTCACCGTTTCACGGAAACGGCGATCTGCTCTAACTCTTTGTTTTGACGCAATTCTAGACGGAAAACCGCTCACACTTTTCCTAGAATTGCTCTAGGAGAATCAGGCAGATCTTGCCTTTCGCGTCATTCCGCGCTGAGCCCGTATCGGTCGACGACTTCGGGGTTGATGAGCTTGGCATGCAGCGTCATCAGCACGATCTGCGCGTCGAGGCTGTCACCGGCTTCAAGCGCCGCCTCGATGCGGCGCTCGGCTCCCAGCGTCCGCTCATGGCCATTGGCTTGCTCGAAGGTTTCGGGACCCGCGATGCAATAGCTGCATAATTGTGCCACCGACGCATAGGTGCCCGGTGGCGGCTCGTCGGGCCAGCGATCCTTCATGAGATTGACGAGGGTAAGCTTCACGCCCTCCGGCACAAGGGCTGGATGCAGATCGGCGCCGCGCAATGCATCGTCGAGCTGCCTCAAGTCGCCCGAACGGCCGAACACTCCGAGGAAGCCGAGGGAAGATCGCCGTCCGGCCATGATGTTTCCTTCCATTTCCAGCCCACTTAGGTGGTGGGCAAGCGGATTGCAAAGGCGGTGCTGTCTAACCAGCCGCCGCCAGCAAGATCCCTGCAAGGGCGGATAGCGCGAGTGTCGGCAGCATGCCGACTTTCAGCTTCAGGATGGCGACCATGGCGGCCACGGAAAGCAAGGCCGCGCGCCAGTCGATCGACGAAGGCACCGGCACGTTCATGCCAAGGCCCGTTGCGTGCACCTCACGGAAGATGACGTGCAAGGCAAACCATAGGGCCAGATTCATAATTACCCCGACAACGGCGGCGGTGATCGCGCCCAGTGCGGCCGACAGTGCCTTGTTGCCGCGCAAGGCCTCGATGTAGGGCGCACCGAGGAATATCCAGAAGAAGCAAGGCGTGAACGTCACCCACAGAGTGAGCAAAGCCCCCAGCGATCCGGCAACCAACGGGTCCAGCGAGCCGGAATGGCGGAACGCGGCGATGAAGCCGACGAACTGCAGCACCAGGATGAGCGGCCCTGGCGTGGTTTCGGCGAGCCCAAGGCCATCGACCATTTCACCCGGCACCAGCCAGCCGAAGGACTGGACGGCTGCCTGTGCGACATAAGCGAGGACCGCATAGGCGCCACCGAAGGTGACGACAGCCATGAGACTGAAGAACCGGCCTATCTCGGTCCAGACGCTTGCAGAGCCGGTGAACCACCAGATCAAAAGAACAGGCCCGAGCCAGAGCGGCAGCCAGATCGCGACGGTGCGCGGTGCATGCCATCTGGTCGGTTTGACATGGGCCAGTTCGCCACGCTCGAACATCAGGTCGACCGCTCCCTTGAAGTCGGCAACATCGTCCTTGCCATGGGCCGAGCCGAAAAACAGGGCGGGAGCAATGCGATCCCCCAGCCATCCCGTCAGGCCGGCTAGCAGGACGATGAGCGGAAAGGGCACATTCAACGCATAGATGGCGATGAACGCCGCGACCGCGATCGACACCATGACCCGGTTCTTGAGGGCACGCCGGCTGATCCGGACCACCGCCTCGACGACAATGGCAAGCACAGCCGCCTTGACCCCGAAAAACAGCGCCGCGACAAGCGGCACGTCGCCATAGAGGACGTAGAGGCTGCTCAAGGCGAGCATGACGAGCGCGCCCGGCAAGACGAACAGGATGCCGGCGACAAGGCCGCCGGCCGTCCTGTGCAGCAGCCAACCGATGTAGATGGCGAGTTGCTGGGCTTCCGGGCCAGGCAGCAGCATGCAGTAGTTCAGCGCGTGCAGGAAACGCCGCTCACCGATCCAGCGCCGCTCCTCGACCAGTTCCTTGTGCATCAGCGCGATCTGCCCGGCCGGACCGCCAAAGCTGAGCAATCCGATTTTCGCCCAGACCTTCACGGCCTCGGTGAAGGTCGGTGCAGCCGGCACCGGGACGGTTCCCGCCTTATTGTCCGGGACAAGAGCGGTCACGACGGCTTACCCGCAGCCGGCCAGTTGTGCGTTTCTTCGGTGGCGTCGCGACACCAGCGGAAGAACGCGTCGTAGAGCAGCATGCCTGCTTCCAGTTGTTCCAGATCGTCGCGGTACATACGCGACAGACCAAGCGAGGCAGCCAGAAAGCCGGCCGCCTGAGGCACCAGGTCAAGGCTTGCAGTGTCGGCCGCCCGCACGATTGCAGCGAGGCGATCGAGCGCCGCGGATTCCAGCCCGAACTCCTCGATCATCGTGTCGAAGGTGCAGCGCTCGCCGCGATGGCTCCAAAACACATTGTCGATGTCGAACGGCACGGCCTGAAAGCGGTCGGCAACAGCCAACACTTCAGCGGGTTCGACGAACAGGAACACCGCGTCGGGGTCGACGAAACGCCGGATCAGCCACGGGCAAGCGATGCGGTCGACCTTCGGGCGCGATCGCGTCACCCAGACGTTGGCGCCCTTTTCATTGCGTGGCGACATCTTGGCGGTGCGGGCCAAAAGCCCTCCGGCATCGCGCCAGGCCTCAAACCCGCCTTCGAGAGATTCAGCTGATATCCCCTCATGGCGCAGCCATGCGGCCACGCCTTGCGAGAGCTTTTGCCCCCTCTGGCAAACGACGGCCACCGGCTTGCCGGCGAACGTGGCCGCCCAGGTTGAAACGGTTTTGAAATCGCGACGGCACGACGCCGGCAACAGCCGCGGATCGGCGTCGAAATCTTCATCTATGCGAACATCGACAACGACTGGGGCGCCCGGCAGACCTATGAGCCGGGACAATTGCGGTACGGTGATAGCGGTTGTTGACGGCATGGCGTCCACCTCCTGAAAAGAGAAGCTTGGACGCGAACGTTGGGCTGACGCCTCACGGGGTCGTCGCGATGCACCCCTTGTCATGATGGTGGATTTGTTGGGCGCGCTTGTCAAGGACGGTGGCCGTTCTCGACCTACCCGGCCGCGATGCAACACGCTGACCGGAAAACCGACGGCGGCCTGATTTGATCAAGCCGCCATCCGTCGATCCAGAATCAATGATTGTCCCTGGGGACACCGCTGGTGTGCGCGACATCCTGGTATTTCACCGCCGGCTTCAGCACCATTCCCTCCGAAAACTGCGCGACCATACCGCGCTGGATCTCCTGCCAGGGCGTCTGGTGCTCGGGATAGTGGAAGCCGCCATTGTTCTGCAGTTCGGCGCGGCGCCGGGTGATCTCGTCGTCGGTGACGAGGATGTCGGCCGTGCCCTTGCGCAAGTCGATGCGGACCCGGTCGCCCGTCTTGAGCAGCGCCAGTCCGCCGCCGATCGCCGCTTCCGGCGAGGCGTTGAGGATCGACGGCGAACCCGACGTGCCCGACTGGCGGCCGTCCCCGATGCAGGCGAGCGCGTGGATGCCCTTCTTGATGAGATAGGCCGGCGGCTGCATGTTGACGACCTCGGCACCGCCGGGATAGCCGACCGGGCCGGCGCCGCGCATGAACAGGATGGTGTGTTCGTCGATGCCTTGCGCCGGGTCGTCGATGCGGGCGTGGTAATCCTCCGGCCCGTCGAAAACCATGGCGTTGCCTTCGAAAGCCTCGGGATCCCTAGGATTGGACAGATAGCGCTCGCGAAACTCGGGCGAGATGCCGCTGGTCTTCATGATCGCCGAATCGAACAGATTGCCCCTGAGGTTGATGAAGCCGGCATTGGCCTTCAGCGGCTTGGCGACAGAGCGGATGACGTCGGGGTTTTCGTTGGCGACGCCCTCGCTATTCTCGCCGATCGACTTGCCGTTGACGGTGCGTGCGCCGGGATGCGGCAACAGGTCGCCCTTCATCAGTTCGGCAATGACCGCCGGCACGCCGCCGGCATGATGGTAGTCCTCGCCAAGATATTCGCCCGTCGGCTGCAAATTGACCAGCAGCGGCACATTGAGGCCGACCGTCTGCCAGTCGTCATTGTCGAGCTTGACACCAAGGTGGCGGGCGATGGCATTGAGGTGGATCGGCGCGTTGGTCGAGCCGCCAATGGCCGAATTGACGACGATGGCGTTCTCGAAAGCCTCTCTCGTCATGATGTCGGACGGCTTCAGATCCTCATGCACCATCTCGACGATGCGTTTTCCGGTCTCATAGGAAATCTGGCCACGCTCGCGGTAGGGCGCGGGAATGGCGGCCGAGCCCGGCAACTGCATGCCAAGCGCCTCGGCCAGCGAGTTCATCGTGGTGGCGGTGCCCATGGTGTTGCAATAGCCGGTGGACGGCGCCGACGAGGCGACGATGTCCATGAACTCGTCATAATCGATCTCGCCGGCCGACAGGCGCTGGCGTGATTCCCAGACGATGGTACCGGAGCCGGTGCGCTTGCCCTTGTGCCAGCCATTGAGCATCGGCCCGACCGACAGCGCGATCGCCGGAATGTTGACGGTGGCCGCTGCCATCAGCAGCGCCGGCGTCGTCTTGTCGCAACCGATGGTCAGCACGACGCCATCGAGCGGGTAGCCGTAAAGCACCTCGACCAGGCTGAGATAGGCAAGGTTGCGGTCGAGCGCTGCGGTCGGGCGCTTGCCGGTCTCCTGGATCGGATGGCAGGGGAACTCGAACGGAATACCGCCCATCGAGACGATGCCTTCGCGCACACGCTTGGCCAGTTCGATATGATGACGGTTGCAGGGCGACAGATCCGAGCCGGTCTGGGCGATGCCGATCAGCGGCTTGCCGGACATCAGTTCGGCGCGCGTCAGGCCGTAATTGAGATAGCGCTCGAGATAGAGAGCCGTCATGCCCGGATTGTCGGGATTGTCGAACCACTCCTGCGAGCGAAATTTTTTCTTATGGGTGGGGGCGCCTGCCATCATGGTCTCCGTATTTGTAAGACAAATCGATATGGCAACGCGCGGGAGCAGGCAAGAGGGCGTGCGGTCGCAACCGGACTTTGGTGCGATAGACACGCACCAAGCCGTGCGTTACGGGTTCGGACAGTCTTGTCCGGGAGGTTTTCATGGCTTTGGTGATCGAAGGCGAGGAGCGCATTGCCGCACCGCTGCAAAAAGTGTGGGAAGCGCTGAACGATCCCGAGGTCTTGAAGGCGACCATTCCCGGTTGCCAGAGCCTGGAGATGAAGTCGCCGACCGAGATGGCGGCAACCGTGGTGGTGAAGATCGGACCGATCAAGGCGACGTTCAACGGCGAAGTGACGCTGAAGAACCTGAAGCCGCCGCACTCCTACACCATCCAGGGCGAAGGCAAGGGCGGCATTGCAGGCTTCGCCAAGGGTGGCGCCGACGTGACGCTGACGGCAGATGGACCCGACGCCACGATATTGAACTACGCGGCCAAGGCCGATGTCGGCGGCAAGATCGCCCAACTCGGCAGCCGGCTGATCGAATCGACCTCGAAGAAACTGGCCGGACAGTTTTTTTCCAGCTTCGGCGAGAAGGTCGGCGCGGCCTAGGCTGCAGAGCGGCGGCTACCGAACAAGCTACTCGAAAACAATACTCGGCACCGCCGCTGCCGCAGCACCACGCTCTTCGTTAACCCGGTCCCAGACCTTCGAGGCGATGTCGCGGTAGATTTTCGCCTCGGCGCCGTCGGGCTTGGAGACGACAACCGGCGTGCCGGCATCCGAGCTTTCGCGAATGCCCATCTCGAGTGGCACCTCGCCGAGGAAGGTGACGCCAAGGCGCTCGGCCTCGCGCCGCGCCCCGCCATGACCGAAGATGTCGTAGCGCTTGCCGGTGTCCGGGGCGATGAAATAGCTCATGTTCTCGACGATGCCGAGCAGCGGCACGTCGACCTTCTTGAACATGTTGAGGCCTTTTCGCGCGTCGATCAGGGCCAGGTCCTGCGGCGTCGAGACGATGACGGCGCCAGCCAGCGGCACCTGTTGGGCCATGGTCAGTTGCGCGTCGCCGGTGCCGGGCGGCATGTCGACGACGAGCACGTCGAGCCGACCCCATTCGACTTCACGCAGCATCTGCGTCAGTGCCGACATCACCATCGGGCCACGCCAGATCATCGGCGTTTCCTCGTCGACGAGGAAACCCATCGACATCACCTTCAGGCCGTAATTCTCCATCGGTTTCAGGATCTTGCCGTCGACGGTCTGCGGCCGGCCGTGGATGTTGAGCAGCCTTGGCATGGACGGGCCGTAGATGTCGGCATCGAGCACGCCGACGCGCAGGCCGTTGGCGGCGAGGCCGAGCGCGATGTTGACGGCGGTGGTCGACTTGCCGACGCCGCCTTTGCCGGAAGCAACGGCAATGATCGCTTCGATACCGGGCACGCCACGCTTGCCCGAGCTGTGCGAGGCCGGCGCGTGCGGAGCCGCACGCGGCGCGGCGGCAGCGGGCGCAGCCGGCGGAACGGGCCTGGGTGCGGGGCGCGATGGAACCGGCGCCTCCATGCCGCCGCCCCTCTTCTCCGCCGTCAGCGCGACGACGGCGCCGGCGACACCGGGG
>NZ_RZPF01001380.1:0-415 GCF_004022735.1 Mesorhizobium sp. M7A.F.Ca.AU.001.01.1.1 | reverse complement strand
TGATAGATCAGCGTCGGCAGCACGAGATAGTTGGCGGGAATGCCGAGAAAGGCCGGAATGCCGAAATTGCCGACGCATGAGACGAAGGCAAGGGCAGCGGCCGCCATGATCGACGGCGTCATCAAGGGCAGCACGATGGTGACCAGCACGGTGAACCAGCCGGCACCGCCCGCCCGCGCGGCTTCGACCAGCTCGCGCGGCAGCTTGCGCAGCCCGGCGCGCACCAACAGGAAAACCAGCGGGCCATACTGCACGCCGAGCAGCAGGATGATGCCCGATGTCGAATAGAGCGGGTTCCTGGTACCGAGCGGCGGTGCCGCCCCGAACAGCTTGAGGAACGGGCTTGCCGGGCCGAACAATTGCAGCCAGGCCAGCGCCGTCACCTGCGGCGCGATCATCAAGGGCATGACGTAAC
>NZ_RZPF01001379.1:0-416 GCF_004022735.1 Mesorhizobium sp. M7A.F.Ca.AU.001.01.1.1 | reverse complement strand
AGGTAAGGCAGCTTGCGCCCGGCGCCATCGTTCCGCTCGCCAATGTGACGAAGGAGACGGTCGACATCATCGCCAACGGCAAACGCGTAGGCCGTGGCGAGATCGTGCGGATTGGGGAGAGCCTGGGCGTGCGGATCGCCCGCATGTTCGACAATGCTTGACAATTCGCCCAACCTGCTTGGGATTCTGATTGCCGTCGGCTTCGTCGGTTTGCTGCCGCTGGCAGTCGTCACCATGACCGGATTCCTGAAAATCTCGGTCGTGCTGTTCCTCATCCGCAATGCGCTCGGCGTCCAGCAGATGCCGCCCAATTTGGTCCTCTACGGCATAGCGCTCGTGCTCACGGTCTATGTCACGACGCCATTGCTGAGCGAGATGACGGGCCGGCTTCAGGAAGGGCAGGTTCAGTTCCAGAC
>NZ_RZPF01001378.1:0-417 GCF_004022735.1 Mesorhizobium sp. M7A.F.Ca.AU.001.01.1.1 | reverse complement strand
AGTTAGGTACTAAGCGTGCCTATATCAATGTCATGACCAGAAGGACGGTGCGGTTTCCTCCAGCCGCGGGCCGCGACGAAACGGCGCGATCCGCTCGGTCAGCCCGGTGCGGTCGGAAATATCGACGCCGACGCCGCACAAGGTCGCCGGTCCGGTCGCCGCTTCGAAGCGGCCTTTCGGCACTTTCGACAGGAACCGGTTGAGCGGCTCCTCCTTGTCCATGCCGAGCGAGGAATCATAGTCGCCGCACATGCCGGCGTCGGACATATAACCGGTGCCGCCATTGAGGATCTGGTGATCGCCGGTCGGCTGGTGGGTATGGGTGCCGACGACGAGGCTGGCACGGCCGTCGACGAAATGCGCGAAGCACATCTTTTCCGAGGGAGGCTGGGCGGGGAAGGCGATGATCACGGAATA
>NZ_RZPF01001377.1:0-418 GCF_004022735.1 Mesorhizobium sp. M7A.F.Ca.AU.001.01.1.1 | reverse complement strand
GTTCCAGGGCATGAATGTCCTTTCGCTTGGAATTCCCTCAAGCGCCGGCATTACGGCGCAAAATCCAGTATTGTTCTTCTATAGGCACGCCACGGGGCGCTTTCAACGCGATGCGCTTCCGACTTCGTCCGATTTGGTCCAGTCGCGACCCTTTGTCTTCCTTCAATGGCTCTTTTTTCGTTCAATGTCTCTCGCGACGCCGCTCGTAAACCGAATAGCGCGTCGGGTGGCTGTCCTTTTCCCCGGCTGGGACGTCCTGCGAGCTGACAATGCGCCAGGAATCGGGATCGATCGGCGGGAAATGCGCGTCGCCGTCGACCGCTGCCAGCACATGGGTGACGTGCAGCCGGTCGGCCAGCAGCATGGCCTGGGCATAGATTTCGCCGCCGCCGATGACGCACACCTCGTCGACATCGGC
>NZ_RZPF01001376.1:0-419 GCF_004022735.1 Mesorhizobium sp. M7A.F.Ca.AU.001.01.1.1 | reverse complement strand
GTCTACAACGCCTCCCAGATGCCGCCCTACGGGCTGCCGGGCAGCGCCACGCAATCGGGCTGGAAGTCCGACTCCTCCAAAGGCGGTGGCGGCTACAACGAGCTGATGTTCGAGGACAAGGCCGGCTCCGAACTGGTCAATTTCCAGGCGCAGAAGGACCACATCCTTCTGGTCAAGCACGACCGCACCAAGCTGGTGCAGCACGACCAGTCCGACCGCATCGACCACGACGCCAAGCATTCCGTCGGCCACAACCTCGATGAGGACGTCGGTAACAACAAGACGGTCAAGATCGGCGTCGACCAGACCACCAACATCGGCTCGAACGACACCGAGACAGTGGGCGCCAACCGCTCGCTGACGGTCATGGTCAACGAGACCATCCATGTCGTGTCGAACTCGACGGAGAACATCGACGC
>NZ_RZPF01001375.1:0-421 GCF_004022735.1 Mesorhizobium sp. M7A.F.Ca.AU.001.01.1.1 | reverse complement strand
GGTCGAGTTGGTGGCGACCTTGATCGACGGCGTCGGACGGCAGCCGAAGCAGGAGCCGCGGCCGGTGGTGAAGACGATGACGTTGGCGCCGCCCGCCACCTGGCCGGTCGCCGAAACCGGGTCGTAGCCAGGCGTATCCATGAACACCAGGCCACTGCCGGTGACTTTTTCGGCGTAACCGAAGACGCCGTTGAGCGGCGTCTGGCCGCCCTTGGCGACCGCACCGAGGGACTTCTCCAGGATGGTGGTGAGGCCGCCGCGCTTGTTGCCGGGCGAGGGATTGTTGTCGATCGAGGCGCCATGCTTGGCGACGTGGTCCTCCCACCACTTCACGAAGCCGTCGAGCTTCTGCGCGATCTCCGGCGTTGCCGCGCGGTAGGCAAGCAGATGCTCGGCGCCGTAGATTTCCGTGGTCTCGGAG
>NZ_RZPF01001374.1:0-425 GCF_004022735.1 Mesorhizobium sp. M7A.F.Ca.AU.001.01.1.1 | reverse complement strand
GTTCCGATCAGCTCCTCTCGCACTCGGGACACTACGATGTTGGGTGATGTTCCCACCTGCGTCATTAGTCCGCCGAGCAGTGACCCGAATGCCATGGGCATCAGGAATATCGAGGGTGAAATGTTAGACCGGCGCGCGAACTGGAAGGCGATCGGAATCATGATAGCGAGCGCCCCGATATTCTTTACAAAGGCAGAGAGGATCGTGACCACGATCACCAGCAGCGCCAGTTGCGACCGAACTCCCGATAATTTCGGAGCAAAGCGCTTGATCGCTGCCTCCATGATTCCCGAGCGTGCTATCCCTGCGCTCACCAGCAGAGCACTGCCGACAATAACCACGATATCGTCGCTGAACCCGCTGAAGGCTTCGTCAAAAGGCACAATGCCAACCGTGACAGCAAGCAACAGTGCCACAGCCGCGAC
>NZ_RZPF01001373.1:0-428 GCF_004022735.1 Mesorhizobium sp. M7A.F.Ca.AU.001.01.1.1 | reverse complement strand
GAATAGGGGAATAGGGGAGGCTATTCGGCTGTAAGTTTACGGATGAGAAGTCGAAGAAGCTTTCCCACACTTTCGGTACTCGCCAACAATGGGCCGGACGTCGCTTTCGGCGCGATGCCAATACGTTCAGCAATCAGAAGCTGAGTTTCCAGTTCCTTCAATGATCCTTGGGCAATACGGAGAAACTGCAGATAGGAGCCTCGAATTTCCCTGCCATACCCCTCGGCTATGTTCGCCGGCACCGACGTTGCAGAGCGCCGCACTTGGCTGGTCAGTCCATAAAGTTCTTCTTTGGGCCAGGATTTCGTAGCACCGTAGACCGCCACCGCAAGATCCATCGCCTGCTCCCAAACCAGCAAGTCCTTGTAGGACCCTGTTTTTTCGGTCATCCGTCCCTACTCCCCTACTCCCCTACTCCCCTACTCCCC
>NZ_RZPF01001372.1:0-430 GCF_004022735.1 Mesorhizobium sp. M7A.F.Ca.AU.001.01.1.1 | reverse complement strand
GATCAACGGGCAACTGCACCCTCGACAAGTCACCTCCGCCGCCCCCGGCGGAGGTGACTTGATGTTCGGCGTCTGCGGTCGTCAGGCATCGGGAAAGCCAGTCTCCCGTTTAGCGATGGCGGTCACGGCGCCGTTCATGCGAAGCTAATGTAGCATATACTTGGGACTTTAGTCCAACCTTGCGCTTGCAATGGTCCTGGTTGACAACCGCAACGGTCGGAGGTCGCTTCCGGGCGCCGCGTCTTTCGGCAATGTTGGTTGCACTGCAACGTTGGGGTGGGGCGCGCCGGGCTCAGTCGTCGGAGATCAGAATGCACAGATCGGTCACGACCCGTTGTTGCCGGCTGGCGCTCAAATCGGCAGCGGCGCTGGTGTTGACGATTGCGCCCTATCAAATTGTCCTGGACGGCTCCGTTTCCGGCATCCACAC
>NZ_RZPF01001371.1:0-431 GCF_004022735.1 Mesorhizobium sp. M7A.F.Ca.AU.001.01.1.1 | reverse complement strand
GTGTTCGTGTACCCGAAGGACGTCAGCGCCTTCGGCTTCGACTGGGGAAAATTGGCGCTGACGGTGGCGCCCGAAGTGAATGGCGCAACCCGCTTTTCCGGCGGGGTCGTCGACCTGCCTTCCGGCAAGGGCCACACGCGCCACAACCATCCGGGCGCGGAAGAAATCATCTTCGTCATCTCAGGCCATGGCGAACAGATGGTCGAGGACGAGAAGGGCAATCCGATGGTCGAGAAGGTCGGCCCCGGCTGCACCATCTACGTGCCGGAAAGCCGCTTTCATTCGACGCTCAACACCGGCGACGGGCCGATGCAGCTGTTCGTCGTCTATTCGCCGGCAGGACCTGAACTGGTTTTGCGTGAGCTGCCGGATTTCAGGCTGATTCCGCCGGGGCAGTGATCTTTCCTCGGTTCCGGCTCCGACCTCTGCCC
>NZ_RZPF01000136.1:0-11153 GCF_004022735.1 Mesorhizobium sp. M7A.F.Ca.AU.001.01.1.1 | reverse complement strand
ATCAGAGCGCATCGAAGGCCCCCATGCGCTTGGCGCCCCAGAGATAGAAGCCCATGATGACGATCGGCACCACGGTGAAGGCGGCGGCGAGCGGGATGTTGCCGGCGGTGCCTTGCTGCGAATAGACCGCCTGGCCGATGAACAGACGCGAGGTGCCGATGATCTGCGGGATGATGTAATCGCCGAGCGTCAGCGAGAAGGTGAAGATCGAACCGGCGACGATGCCCGGCAGCGCCAGCGGAAACAGCACGTTGCGGAAGGTCTGTCCCGGTGAAGCGCCGAGGTCGGACGAGGCCTCGACCAGATTGCCGGGCACGCGCTCGAGCGCCGCCTGAACGGGGAGGATCATGAACGGCAGCCAGACATAGACGAAGACGATGAAGGTGCCGGTGAACGATACCGACAGGGAATTGCCGCCGACGATCGGCAGCGACAGCCAAGCGTCGAGAACCCACAACAAATGTAGCTTGGCGAGCAGCCAGGTGAGGATGCCTTCCTTGGCCAGGATCAGCTTCCAGGCGTAGATCTTGACCAGATAGCTGGACCACAGCGGCAGCATGATGCCGAGATAGAACAAGGCCTTCCAGCGGCCGCGCGCATAGCGCGCCGCGTAGTAGGCGATGGGGAAGGCGATGACGGCCGAGGCCAGCGTGACCAGAGCCGCCATCGTCACCGTGCGCAGGATGATGTCGAGATTGGCAGCCTGGAACAGATCGCCATAGGTCTTGAGCGTGAACTCGCGGTCGATGAGGCCGGAAAACTCGTCGATGGAGAAAAAGCTCTGCGCCAGCAGCGCAAACAGCGAGCCGATATAGACGATGCCCAGCCACAAAACCGGAGGCAGCAGCATGAGCAGCAACAGGACCTTCGGCTTGCGCCAGAAAAGGTCCGACAGAGCGCCGCGCAGACCGCCGCTACCCGGCAGGATGGCGGGAGCGGTTGCACGCATCATGGCGGCGTCGAGGCTCATGCCGGCTCGTCCATCAGATGCAGGTGCTCGCGGTTGAAGGTCAGCACAACCGCCTCGCCTTCTGCCGGCAAGGCGATGCCGGCCGGCACGATGGCGTGCAGCCGCAGCCCGTCGGCGTCGAGCGCCAGCTTTGTCGTGGCGCCGAGATAATTGGTCGAGATGAGGCGGGCCGATACGCCTTCACCACTTGTGACCCCCTTGGCCGCGCGGCCGACGCGAATGGATTCAGGGCGGAGACTCCGCCAGCGATGCTGGCCGGAATAGCGCTGCACGAAATCCGGCGGCAGCACATTGGAGGAGCCGACGAAATCGGCGACGAAGCGGGTCCTCGGCCGCTGGTAGATATCTTCCGGAGTGCCGATCTGCATGATCTTGCCATCGTTGAAGACGGCGACGCGGTCGGCCATCGACAGCGCTTCGCCCTGGTCGTGAGTGACGAAGACGAAGGTGATGCCGAGCGCCTTCTGCAGCGACTTCAACTCCTCCTGCATGTTCTCGCGCAATTTGAGGTCGAGCGCGCCGAGCGGCTCGTCGAGCAGCAGCACCTTTGGCTGGTTGACCAGCGCGCGGGCCAGTGCCACGCGCTGGCGCTGGCCACCGGAAAGCTGGCCGGGCCGGCGGGCGCCATAGCCGGGCAGCCGCACCAGTGACAGCGCCTCTTCCGCCGCCTTGTGCCGCTCAGCCTTGCCGACGCCCTTGACCATCAGCCCGTAGGCAACGTTGTCGAGCACGTTCAGATGCGGGAACAGCGCATAATCCTGAAACACGGTGTTGACGTTGCGGCGATAGGGCGGAACGCCCTCGGCGCGGTCGCCGAAGATCGAGATCGAGCCCGATGTCGGCTGCTCGAAGCCGGCGATGAGGCGCAGGCAAGTGGTCTTGCCGGAACCAGACGGCCCGAGCATGGCGAAGAACTCGCCCGGCGCGATGTCGAGATCGACCGCGTCGACCGCGCGCACGCTGCCGAAATGGCGCGAGGCTTTCTGGAAGGAGACGGCGGAGGTCATGGGCTGTCAGTCCGTTGCCGGTTTGATGTGTTGATGTCGCGCGACGTCCTATCTCCCCCTTGTGGGGGTGAGAAGTGATCCGCATAGCGGAGGAAAGCCAATTGCTTGGCTTTTCGAGCTTCGAACGCCTGAGCCTTGCGAAGGGCCAGGCACTGCCACGAACTGCCGGGCAGACCCCACCCAGACGCTATGCGTCGACCCTCCCCACAAGGGGGAGGGCAAGGATGCTCATCGTCCGCCGATGACGCCGATATAGTCCGACACCCAGCGATAGTAGGGCACGCACTGATCGTTCTGGGTGGCGCATTTCGACACCGGCGTCTTCCAGAACTTGATCTTGTCGAAGTTCTCGTAGCCGTTGGTCTTGCAACCCTCGTCGGTCAAAAGCTCATTGCCCTTGCAGGCGGCGGGCACGACGGGCAGTGAGCCGAACCAGGCTGAGACATCGCCCTGCACCTTCGGCGACAGCGAATGTTCCATCCACATATAGGCACAGTTGGGGTTGGCGGCGTCGGCCTCCATCATGGTGGTGTCGGCCCAACCGGTGGCGCCCTCCTCCGGGATGGTGGAAGCGACCGGCTTCTTGGCGGCGACCAGCGTGTTGACCTGATACGGCCACGAGCCGGAAGCGACGACGCCTTCGTTCTGGAAATCGTCGACCTGGATGGCGGCGTCGTGCCAATAGCGGCCAACCAGTGTGCGTTGGACGCGCAGCAATTCGAGCGCCGCCTTGTACTGGCCCTCGTTCAGTTCATAGGGATCCTTGATGCCGAGTTCCGGTTTGTGGAACATCAGATAGTTGGCCGCATCCGCAATGTGGATCGGCCCGTCATAGGCCTGGACGCGGCCCTTGTTGGACTTGCCGTCCGGCAGCTTCATTTCCTCAAAGACGATGTTCCAGCTCTTGGGAGCCTCCTTGAACACGTCGGTGTTGTACATCAGGACGTTGGGACCCCACTGGTAGGGAACGCCGTAGTGGGCGCCGCCGACGGTGAACCACGGCGCGTCCTTGAGGCGCTCGTCGACCGTCTTCCAGCTCGGGATGAGATCGGTGTTGATCGGCTGCACGCGCTTGCCGGCAACGAGGCGCAACGAGGCATCGCCCGAAGCGGTGACGAGGTCGAAGCCGCCCTCATTCATCAGCGAGACCATCTCGTCGGAGGTGTTGGCGGTCTTGACGTTGACCTTGCAGCCGGTCTCCTTCTCGAAGGAAGTCACCCAGTCATAGCCCTTGTCGGTTTCGCCGCGCTCGATGTAGCCCGGCCAGGCAACGATGTTGACCTGGCCTTCGCCCTTGCCAAGTTCCTTGACCTGGGCGACGGCCTGACCGGAAAAGGTCAGCGCGACCGTCAGAGCAGTGCATGACTTCAGGAATGAATTCATTGTCGATCTCCCATTTAGGCGCCTGACCCTGAAAGCCGGTTTCGGTCTTCGTTAGGGGTCACGCGCGGACTGAAAACTGTCAGTTCGTCCGTTGGGCTTGATGCCGCTCTGATGGCGGCTTTGGTCCCTGAACCGAAAGTGCTTTGAAAATTCCGGTTTCGCAAATTCATTTATCAGAAGGGCGATATCGGTTTTTCCGATAGATGTGCAGCCGGCGTCTCAGGGACGCTGGCGGACCGTCCGTTGCGACTGGGCAAGACCGATGAAATCGCGCGCGGCCTGCGGCAGACCGGAGCCGCGCCGCCAGACCATGCCGACCTGGACCACCGGCAAGGAGCCGGAAATATCGCGCGATTCGATGCGGTCGCCTTCCAGCGACCAGGGCCGGTAGACGAGATCGGGCAGCAGCGCCACGCCGGCACCGGTGGCGACCAGACTGCGCACGGCCTCCACGGAACGGGTGCGGAAGGCGACATGCGGCTTGGCGCCGATCGCCGTCAGCAGCTTGCCGGTATTCTCCTCGATCTCGTCGACGGTCAGCATGATCAGCGTTTCGGAGGCAATGTCGCCAATGCTGATGATGTCGGCGCCGACGAGCGGATGACCGAGCGGCAGCCACAGCCGATAGGCCGAGACTTCGAGGATTTCCGACTGCAACGCGGTGCGGTCGCGCAAATTGGAGGTGACCATGACGGCAATGTCGAGCTTGCCGCCGATCAGGAGGTGTTCGAGATAATCGCCATTGTCCTCGATGGCAGAGACCTCGACGCCGGGATAGGCACGGCGGTAGCGGGCGAGCAGATCCGACAGCACATAGCCGGCGACCAGCGAGGTGACGCCGAGCTGCAGCCGGCCGGCCGCCACCGCCTGCTCGCCGGAGAAAGAGCGACGCGCGTCGGAAACATCGGCGAGGATTTTCGTCGCATGGCGCAGGAACTGGTGACCCTTGTGGGTGATGTTGAGGCCGCGCGGGTGGCGTTCGAACAGTTCGACGCCGAGATCGCTTTCGAGTTCCTTGATCGCTTCGGTGACCGACGATTGCGAGATGGAGAGGTTCTGGGCGGCGCCCGAGACCGTGCCTTGCTCGGCAACGGCGATGAAGAACTGCAGCTGGCGGATGGTGAAAGCCATGCCCGGACTAAACACCGGCGGCCGAATGAAGGAAAGCCGACTGCAGAGCTTATCCCATGACCTGAGAGCTGGCGCTCAACCGAGCGCCAACTTGATGCGCCGCCGGCATGCGGGGCCATAGCGCAGCGCAAGCATGAATGCCGTCTCCAGAGCCACGACGATGACAATGATGCGCAGGCCCACCGTGAAGGAGTCCCGGCCGCTGCCGCGCAGCAGATAGCCGGTGGTGAGAAAGCCCGCGTTCCAGAACGTGGCGCCGAGCAGCGTCGCGGCCGCGAAGGGCAAAGCGGGCAGACAGAGTGCGCCGGCGGCGATCGGCAGGTAATTGCGCACAGTCGGGATGAACTGCGCCAGCAAGGACACCCGGACGTGATTGCGCCGATAGGCCTGGCCGAGCCTGCGGTAGGTCGCGTGACGCAGGAACACGTACTTGCCGAAACGCTCGACCAGCCTGTCGGCACGGTCAGGTCCAACCCGGCGGCCGACCGCATACCAGACAAGGCAGCCGCTGGCGGACGCAAGCGTCGTCACCATCAGCAGGATCGCCAGCGTCGAAGCATCCGGCGCCGCCGTCATGCCGAGGAACAGCAGCAGCACATGCGAGGGCGGAATTGGCAGGATCTTTTCGGTGAAGGCGAGGCAGAAAACGCCCAACAGACCGAAGCCGAGGATGGCTGCCAGCGGCCCCGTCATGCGAAGCGACATGGTGACGCCGACACCAAACGGTGCCACGGTCCATCTCTGGAGAAAAGACAAAGCATCAGGCAACCTTCATCCTGGATCCAACGCTTCGATCGGTCGGCGTGGCGTTTGCTGCAGTCAGCGTCGGACCCGAAATCCGTTGCATATGTCGGGTCCGACGCCTTGGCGCCGGCATACGAGGCGAATCGCGCACCGACTGGTTCTGTTTGCCGCGAATGGATTGCGTGGACATTGCGCCTCGGCGCGGACGAGACGTGTTTGACATCGACACCAATCGTAACTAACTAAGTTACATGAAGCGCAACAGCCGACTGTCCTCTACCCTGCACATTCTCGTCCACATGGCCGAGAAGCCCGAACAGGCGCTGACCTCCGAGCAGCTTGCCACCTTCATCCACACCAATCCGGTGGTGGTCCGCCGCACCATCGCAGGCTTGCGCGACGCCGGCATCGTCACCTCGTCGCGCGGGCACGGTGGCGGCTGGCTGCTCGGGCGGGCGCCCGAGAAAATATCCCTGGCCGAGATCAGCGTCGCCCTTGGCGAGACACTGCTGCCGTTCAGCACCGATCCGGAAAGCCCCGGCTGCCTCGTCGAGCAGGCGGTGATCGCCGTGCTCGACGATTTTCGCAACGCCGCCGAAAGGCTGCTGGCGGAGAAGCTGAGCCGCATCACGCTGGCTGACCTGACCGCCGATTTCCGCCGCCGTTTTGACCTCATTGGAGTCTCCAGCCATGCAGTATGATCTTGCCGTCGTCGGCGGCAGCTTTGCCGGCCTGTCCGCCGCCATCCAGGTGGCGCGGGCAGGACGCAAGGTGCTGGTGATCGACGCCGGCCGGCCGCGCAACCGCTTTGCCGAGCATTCGCACGGCTTCCTCGGACATGACGGGCGCGCGCCCGGCGCAATCCTGGATGACGCAAGGCGCCAACTACTGGCCTATCCGACAGCCAGGGTTGTCGACGGGCGCGCCGACAAGGCCCTTGCCGCTGGCAGCAGCGATTTCGAAATCACCACCGAGGGTGGCGAGACATTCGGCGCGGCACGGCTGGTACTGGCCACTGGGGTGCGCGATATCCTGCCGGAGGTTGCCGGGCTTGCCGAGCTCTGGGGAAAGAGCGTGCTGCACTGCCCCTATTGCCACGGCTACGAAGTTTCCGGCGGGCCGCTCGGCGTGCTCGCAACCGGTCCGATGTCCATGCATCAGGCACAGCTGATCACCGATTGGGGCGATGTCACGCTGTTCGGCAATGGCCTGTTCGAGCCTGACACAGAGCAGATGCGCGCGCTGGAGAGCCGAAAGGTGCGGTTTGAGCCCACCAGCGTTGCCGAGCTAGAGGAAGACGGCTCCGGCGGATTGATCGTCCACCTCGACGACGGCAGAAAGGCCGGCGTCAGGGCGGTGTTCACCGCTCCGCGCAATATCATGGCCAGCCCGCTGGCCGAACAGCTCGGCTGCGGCTTCACCGAAGGCCTCCTCGGCCCGGTGATATCAGTCGACGACAGGCAGCAGACGACCGTGCCCGGCGTCTACGCCGCCGGCGACGCGGCACGTTCGATGCACAACATCGCCCTTGCAGTATCGGGTGGCACCTTTGCGGGCGTCTGCGCCCACCAATCGCTGGTCTTCGGCTAGAACCCGGCTTCCGCGCCGGCGATGCTGAGCCGGGCGCCGGCCTGCGCAAGGGCGGCGGCCAGGTCGTGCGGCGGCGAGCGGTCGGTGGCGAGTTCGGAAAAGCTGTCGAAGCCGCAGACCTGGACCAGACCAAGACGGCCGAATTTCGAGTGATCGGTGATGACGAGGGACCGCTGGCCGCGCGACAGCACCATGCGGGCGAACTCGGCCTCATCCAGATCAAAATCCATGACGCCCATCACCGCGTCGACGCCCCCGGTGGAAATGATGGCGTGACTGACCGAGAAGCGACTGACAAAATCGATCGCCGAGGCGCCGAAAGCAGCACCGGAATCGCTGCGCAACTCGCCGCCGGCCATATAGACCTTGTTGCCGTTGATGGTGGCCAGCGTGCGGGCGATGTCCGAGGAATTGGTGACGACCGTCAGGCGCCGGTGGCCGAGCAGTTCACGCGCAAGGAACGAGGTCGTCGTTCCGGTGTCGAGCATGATGGATTCCCCGTCGCGGATGGTGGCGGCGACCATGCGGGCAATGACGCGCTTGGCGTCGGCGTTCTCACGCATGCGCCGCTCGAACGGCGCTTCGCCGATCATTGACGGCAGGCCGATGGCGCCATGCATCTTGAGGACAGAGCCATCACCGGTCAGCGGCTTGACGTCGCGGCGCACCGTCTCGAGCGACACGCCCAGCCGGTCGGCCAGACTGGCGATGGTGACGGTGCCCTCTTCCTGCAGGAGCCGCAGGATCTCGCCGTGTCGTTTGGACTGGGCCATCTGGTTTCCCGAACTGATGCTCTTGACCGATTCTAAGGTAATTCAATTGCTTTTAAAGGAACTACCTTATGCTTTCAGGCAAAATACCCAAAAAAAGTCACAGCTTTTTATTGACAAGCGGGAAACCCTGGCGTGAAATCAAAGACATTAACAGGCTTCAGATCTGCGACTGGGGGCAGAGCCGCAACTCAGCGATCAGGCCGTTTGGAACGTGCCTGTACAAGGAATTTTCAGATCCGCGGGGGCGGATGCCGGGCTCAAAAACCTGGCCAAGGGGCTCGTCGGTGCGGTGCGGGATACCGATCCTGGCGTCCCGCACCGACGAGATTATTTACGTTTCTCCCCGCCGTCGTTGCGCTGTTCACGGCGCCTTGTCGAAGCCCAGCAAACCAGGGATGATTCCGTGACCGCCGAAGACCGCATCCGCGCCCTGCCCTGCTGGACCGGTGGCATCGAGATCGCACCGCTGCCCGGCGGTCTGAGCAACGCGAATTATGTGGTCACGGACGCGGCGGGACGACACGTCGTGCGCTTCGGCAAGGACTATCCGTTCCACCATGTCTTTCGCGAGCGCGAGGTGATGACGGCGCGGGCGGCGCATGCCGCCGGTTTCGCGCCGGCCGTCCGCCATGCCGAACCGGGCATCATGGTCACAGAGTTTCTCGGCGCCAAGACCTATCTCGCCGAGGACGTACGCGCCAATCTTGGCCGCGTCGCAGCCCTGATGCGCGCCTTTCACCGGGAGATGCCCACTCACGTCTCCGGCGCCGGCTTCATGTTCTGGGTGTTCCATGTCATTCGCGACTATGCGCGCACGCTTGAAGAAGGCGGCAGCCGCAAGCGCAGCGACCTGCCGCGCCTGCTGACGCTGGCCGACGAACTGGAGCGCGCGCAGAAACTGCTGCCGATCGTCTTTGGCCACAATGATCTGTTGCCGGCCAACATTCTCGACGACGGCAACAGGCTGTGGCTGATCGACTTCGAATATGCCGGCTTCAACACGGCGATGTTCGACCTCGCAGGCGCCGCCTCCAACGCCGGCATGAGCGACGAGGAATCCTTCGCCTTCCTGACCGCCTATTTCATGAAGGAACCGGACGAAGCGATCCGCCGTTCGCACGCGGCCATGCAATGCGCCTCGCTGCTGCGCGAGGCGATGTGGAGCATGGTGTCCGAGCTCTATCTCGACGCGCCCGGTATCGACTACGTCGCCTACACCGAGGAAAACCTCGCCCGGCTCGACACGGCGCTGGAAAACTACAGAACGAAGTACGGGATGCAGAAATCATGACATTGCCGACCCAGGCCGCCATCGTCGTCATCGGCGGTGGCATCATCGGCTGTTCGACGGCTTATCATCTGGCGCGCGACCACAAGGCCGATGTCGTTCTGCTCGAACAAGGCAAGCTGACCTCGGGCTCGACCTGGCATGCCGCCGGCCTTGTCGGCCAGTTGCGCTCGTCGGCTTCGATCACCCGCGTGCTGAAATACTCCGTCGACCTCTACAAGGGCCTCGAGGCCGAGACCGGCCTTGCCACCGGCTGGAAGATGACCGGCTGCCTCAGGCTCGCCACCAATGCCGACCGCTGGACCGAGTACAAAAGGCTGGCGACGACGGCGAAAAGCTTCGGCATGGACATGCAATTGCTATCACCGGCGGAAGTCAAGGCAATGTGGCCGCTCATGGAAACCGGCGATCTTGTCGGCGCCTCCTGGCTGCCGACCGATGGCCAGGCGAGCCCCTCCGACATCACGCAGTCGCTGGCCAAGGGCGCGCGCATGCATGGCGCCAAACTGTTCGAGGATGTCCGCGTCATCGGCTTCGAAATGAAGGACGGCCGCATCACGGCGGTGAAGACCAACAAGGGCGACATTGCTTGTGACAAGGTGGTCAACTGCGCCGGCCAGTGGGCGCGGCAGGTCGGCGCCATGGCCGGCATCAACGTGCCGCTGCAGCCGGTGAAGCACCAGTACATCATCACCGAGAAGATCGACGGACTGGCGACCGACGCGCCGACCATCCGCGATCCGGACCGGCGCACCTATTTCAAGGAAGAGGTCGGCGGGCTGGTGATGGGCGGCTATGAGCCGAACCCGCAGGCCTGGGCTACTGGTCTCCCCGGCGGTGACGTCCCCAATGATTGGGAATTCAGGCTGTTCGACGATGATTACGACCATTTCGAGCAGCATATGAGCCAAGCGATCGCGCGCGTGCCGGCACTGGAAACCGTCGGCGTCAAGCAGATGATCAACGGGCCGGAGAGTTTTACGCCGGACGGCAATTTCATTCTCGGCACAGCGCCCGAATGCGCCAACATGTTTGTCGGCGCCGGCTTCAACGCCTTCGGCATCGCCTCGGGCGGCGGCGCTGGCTGGGTGCTGGCGCAGTGGGTGGTCGATGGCGAAGCACCGCTCGACCTGTGGGTGGTCGACATCAGGCGCTTTGCTAATTTGCACCGTGACCGTCAGTGGGTCTGCGACCGCACGCTGGAGGCCTATGGCAAACACTATACGATCGGCTTTCCGCATGAGGAGTATGCCAGCGGGAGGCCGCGCATCGTCTCGCCGCTCTACGACAGGCTGAAACAGCAAAATGCCGTGTTCGGCTCGAAGCTCGGCTGGGAACGGCCTAACTGGTTCGCGCCCGAAGGCGTCGAGCCGCAGGACATCTATTCGATGGGCCGGCAGAACTGGTTTGTGGCGGTCGGCGACGAACACCGGCATGTGCGCGAAAAAGTCGGCATCTTCGATCAATCCTCCTTCGCCAAATACGAGCTGAGCGGGCCCGATGCGCTGAAGGCGCTGGACTGGGTCTGCGCCAACGACGTCAGCAAGCCGGTCGGCCGGCTGACCTACACGCAGCTTCTCAACACACGCGGCGGCATCGAGGCCGATCTGACGGTGGCGCGGCTGGCCGAAGAGAAGTTCTACATCGTCACCGGCACAGGCTTCCGCACGCATGATTCCTCGTGGATCGGCGATCATATCGGCGAAGGGCTCGATGCCAGGCTTGTCGATGTCACCGAGGATTTCGGCACGCTGTCGCTGATGGGTCCTCGGGCGCGCGACGTGCTTTCGGCCGTGACCGAAGCCGACGTCTCAAACGTGAGCTTCCCGTTCGGCCATGTGCGTGAGATTGCCATCGCCGGCCACACAATTCGGGCGCTGCGCGTCACCTATGTCGGCGAACTGGGCTGGGAACTGCACGTGCCCATCGCGGCCACCGGCGAAGTCTTCGACGCGCTGATGGCGGCAGGCAAAAAGCACGACATCCGCCCGATCGGCTATCGGGCACTGGAATCGCTGCGGCTGGAAAAGGGCTATCGTGCCTGGGGCTCCGACATCACGCCCAACGACACGCCGCAGGAAGCCGGGCTCGGCTGGGCGGTCAAGCTGCGCAAGAACACGGATTTCATCGGACGGCGCGCGCTGGAGAAGACCGGCGGCACGGCAATGAAGAAACGCTTTGCCGGCTTCACGGTCGACGACCCCGAGATCGTGCTGCTCGGCCGCGAAACCATCCTGCGCAATGGCGAGCCTGTCGGTTATCTCACC
>NZ_RZPF01001370.1:0-433 GCF_004022735.1 Mesorhizobium sp. M7A.F.Ca.AU.001.01.1.1 | reverse complement strand
GTCGATGGACCTTACCCATGTCGTCGATCCGGTCGATTCCCTGAAAATCTCGCGGCTGCGCATCCAGAATTCCGGCTCGGTGCCGGCGCGGCTGCGTGTCTATGCCTATGCCGAATGGGTGCTCGGCGGGCATCGGTCGCGCACTGCGGCAACCATCGTCCCGTCGCGGGATGCCGCCAGTGGGGCGCTGCTCGCACAAAACCCCTACGGGCTGGATTTCGGCGAGCGGGTTGCGTTCCTGGCGGCCGACGGCGGCGTCCATTCGGTGACGACAGACCGATCGGAGTTCCTGGGCCGGCATGGCTCCAGCGAGCTACCGCAGGCGGTGCTGAGCGGTGCGGCGCTGTCTGGCCGTGTCGAGGCCGGCGACGATCCGTGCGCGGCGATTGCCCGCGACGTCGAGATCCCGGCAGGCGGCGACGTGACGCTGCTC
>NZ_RZPF01001369.1:0-433 GCF_004022735.1 Mesorhizobium sp. M7A.F.Ca.AU.001.01.1.1 | reverse complement strand
CCCCACCAAGCATCCCATTGAGAGCAAAACCAGCGCTCCCCCTTGGCCGGGTTAACGACCGTTTCGTCATAGTAGCGCTGACCTGGCATGTGATAGATACGGTCGCCTGTTTCGCTGATATTGCCCTTAATGTTGCATCCACTTGGCGAGCTAGGGCTACCCAGACGATGCACTGTGGGAAGGGGATGCTGTTCGGCTTGCGGCGGTATGAGATAGCTTGCCCCGGCAACACCGCAAAGCAAAACCGGGATCAGCGCCCGCTGCTCTAACAGCGAACGCCTATGCCGCCTTACAGGCTTCTGTTTTTGGAGGCCCATAACCCTCTCCCCATCGAAGAATGCGACTCTTGCTTGTTGGAGTCCAGATGGCGCTACCCAGCCGTAGGGGAATGGCGGGCGGGCGCTCCGGGGATAAGTAAAGCTCCTGTATTAGG
>NZ_RZPF01001368.1:0-434 GCF_004022735.1 Mesorhizobium sp. M7A.F.Ca.AU.001.01.1.1 | reverse complement strand
GGATGTGCTGGAACACCATCTGCATCTTGGAGGCGCCAAGGCCGAGAGCTGCCGAGCGGATCGACGGCGGCACCGCGGCAAGCGCGGCGCGCGTCGCGATGATGATCGTCGGCAGCGTCATCAGCGTCAGCACCAGGCCACCGACGAAAGCGGCGGAGCGTGGCATGCCCAGGAAATTGATAAACACCGCGAGGCCGAGCAAGCCGAAGACGATTGACGGCACTGCGGCCAGATTGTTGATGTTGACCTCGATAAGGTCGGTGAAACGGTTCTTCTTGGCGAATTCCTCCAGATAGATGGAGGCGGCGACGCCGAGCGGCAGCGAGAGCAGAAGCACGATAACCATCATATAAAGCGAGCCGATGATCGCCACGCCCATGCCCGAGGTTTCCGGGCGGCTGGAGGCGCCGTAGGTGAACAGGCCGCTGTTGAAG
>NZ_RZPF01001367.1:0-434 GCF_004022735.1 Mesorhizobium sp. M7A.F.Ca.AU.001.01.1.1 | reverse complement strand
GACAGGGTCGTGCGCTGGCCGAAGCTCGACCAGTCGTCGATGACGGTCAGGCCGGGTGCGCCGCGGTCGGCGATCGCATACCAGGCGCGGCCCTCGTCATCGAGCGCCACGATCGGCACCAGATGGGCGAGCAGCGCGCCGGACGAATAGAATTTCCGGCCGTTGACGACCACATGATCGCCGGCATCGGTGAAGCGGGTCTCAAAATCGGCGGCGCGCTTGGAGCCGAACTCGGAAAAGGCGTTGCCGAACCGGGTGCCCTTCAGCGCTTCGGCGAACAGCAGCTTCTGCTGGTCCGCGTCGGAGACGGTGCGGATGGCAGCGACGACGCCGAGATGGTTCTGCGCAACCTGGCCGATCGAGGAATCCGCCGCCGAGATGATCTCGATCACCTTCGCCAGCGTCGCATAGGACACCTCCGGCCCACCGAATGC
>NZ_RZPF01001366.1:0-436 GCF_004022735.1 Mesorhizobium sp. M7A.F.Ca.AU.001.01.1.1 | reverse complement strand
GCTCTGGCAAAAGTACGAGTGGCTGAAAGGCCTTCAGCGAGTGCGGAGCAGTGGAAACCGCTATCGACGGCCGCGGCAGCCGCGACGACTATCCCCGAGTTGTACTACCCGCTAGAGATGTTGGAACGCTGGCGCGAAAACACGAGGCGAGCTAGGGAGCACGCCTCCGCCTACATTACAGCGGAGCTGGAAAAGAAAAAGGGGCGCAGAGAACGGCGCCACAACCGACGATGACGCGCCTGTCCTTTGCTGAAGAGCTTGAAAGCGCCGCGGATCGCATTGCCAACATGTCGCGACCGGATCTGCAGATCATCCTTCGTCGCGCGGCTTTGATGCTCAGGAACGTTGCCGGCGTGTCCTTAGAGCCAGCGACCGAGGACGCGCTCAACAGTACAGCGGCGGGTATGAAAAAAGGCCGATCGGACGTCATACAGAT
>NZ_RZPF01001365.1:0-437 GCF_004022735.1 Mesorhizobium sp. M7A.F.Ca.AU.001.01.1.1 | reverse complement strand
GCATTCCTGAGTGGTTAGCTGCCTCACCATCTCGCAAGCTTGGCCCCTACGACGAGGTCTTCGATCACCGAGGCCCTGAAATCGCCGGTCTTCTTGGTGCCCTCGATGTTCATCAGCACGGCGACCGCATGGGTTTGATCCCGCGTCAGGACCACCATGTTGGAGGCGCCCACGTCGCTGCCGGAATGCCCGACGAAATCGTGCCCGTTGATCGGCTCAGAAACCCAGCCCAGCCCCTGGTACGAAACCAGTTCCGGATCGACCTGGTCGTGCAACATGGCGGCTACTGCGCGTGGCGACAAAATCGCGCACTGGCCGGTTATTCCGCCAAGCATGCCACGCAGGATTTTTGTGAGGTCGGCTACCGAGCAACGAAGCATTCCAGACGGGACATCAGGATATCCCTCCTGCGGCAGCTCGTTGAACGCGCCTTTCAC
>NZ_RZPF01001364.1:0-443 GCF_004022735.1 Mesorhizobium sp. M7A.F.Ca.AU.001.01.1.1 | reverse complement strand
GCACGAGCATGCTGAAGCGCCCCGCGAAGGCGTCGGGATCGCCGATTTCGTTGGCGATGCCGACCCAGCCGACGATCAGCGCCGGTGCTGCAACGACAATGGCGAAGAAGGAAGTCCAGAAGCCGGCGGCCGACAGGTCGAGCAGGCGCAGGCCGTCGGCTCTGCCGAGCATCAATCGCCAGGCGCCCGTCAGCGAAGCTTGGGTTTCGTCCGCCGAAAGCATGCTGTTCAGCCCTGTCCGAACCAGTCTTCTATGAAGCGCTGGTAGATTTGCGTCAGCGTCTCGAGGTCGGCAATGGCGACGCGCTCGTCGACCATGTGCATGGTCTTGCCGACCAGCCCGAACTCGACCACCGGGCAATAGTCCTTGATGAAACGCGCATCGGAGGTTCCACCGGAGGTCGACAGCGTCGGCTCCTTGCCGACCGCCGACTTGATCGAGC
>NZ_RZPF01001363.1:0-445 GCF_004022735.1 Mesorhizobium sp. M7A.F.Ca.AU.001.01.1.1 | reverse complement strand
GGCATAGTCGAAGCCGGCCGTTCCGCGCAGCAGGGGGATGCCTTCCTGAGCGCCGCTGGTCAAAAGCACGTCCGTTCCCGCCTCCGCCAGCCGCAGGGCGAGCGACAGATGCAGAAAAGCGTGGTCGGCGCGCTTGCCGCCAAAGGCGCCGGCCAGCACCAGGCGGGTCGCGCCGCGCTCCAGTGCCGCGGCGACGGCAAGTTCGCCATCGGTCTGGTCCTTTTCCGCCGGGAAGGTCCGGCGCGGCACGGAAGCGAGATCGTCCGGCAGGTTGGCCGGCACCGAATCGAAATCACCCACCCACAGCTCCGGCACGAGACCCAGCAACCGCGCATGACCGATGCCGGCGTCGGCGGCGATGACGCGGGAGCCTTTGACCTGACGGTCGAGCCGTGGCGCACGGATGAGATCGCCGCCAAGCAGGATGGTGAATGTGCTCATATCG
>NZ_RZPF01001362.1:0-447 GCF_004022735.1 Mesorhizobium sp. M7A.F.Ca.AU.001.01.1.1 | reverse complement strand
GTTGAAGAATGAGGGCGACAAGGTCGTCGCCGGCGACGTCATCGCCGAGATCGAAACCGACAAGGCGACGATGGAAGTCGAGGCCGTCGACGAAGGCACGCTTGGCAAGATCCTGATCGCCGCCGGCACCGAAGGCGTCAAGGTCAACACACCGATTGCCGTTTTGCTGCAGGACGGCGAAAGTGCCGGCGATATCGGCAAGTCCTCGGCTCCCGCCAAGGCGGAATCACCGGCAAAGGCAGAGGCTCCAGCCGCGGCGGAGGACAAGGCGGAGGCCGCAAAACCGGCTGCCGCGCCGGTGGCTGCTGCACCGAAGACGGAAATCGCCGCCGATCCGGACATTCCGGCCGGCACAGAGATGGTCTCGACCACGGTACGCGAAGCGCTGCGCGATGCGATGGCCGAGGAAATGCGCCGCGACGGCGATGTCTTCGTCATGGGCGAGGA
>NZ_RZPF01001361.1:0-449 GCF_004022735.1 Mesorhizobium sp. M7A.F.Ca.AU.001.01.1.1 | reverse complement strand
GACAGGCCATCCGCCGTGCCACCAAGAACGCCATCCGCAAGCAATATTCGGGTCTTGGCATCCGCATCCTGGAACGCGCCTTCGAGCGTGCCGGCAAGACCTTCACCAAGGAGAGCCTGAAGCAGGTGCTGCACAGGTTGGCGCGCAAGGACATCGAGGATGTGCTGGCCTCTGTCGGGCGTGGCGAGCTCGCCTCCACTGATGTCATGAAGGCGGTATTCCCCGACTACAAGGATGAGCGCGTCACCACGGCCGTCCCCAAGCCGCGAGAGGAGGGCTGGTCGAAGATCCGCAATGCCGCCGGCATGCTGTTCCAGATTCCGGGTCGTGCCGCGCGCAAGGACAAGGACCAGCCGCGCGATGGAGCCGTGCCGATCCGCGGCGTGCGCGGCGATCTGCCGGTGCGCTTCGCGCCGGAAGGGGCAGTCCCTGGCGATCGCATCGTCGGC
>NZ_RZPF01000135.1:0-11157 GCF_004022735.1 Mesorhizobium sp. M7A.F.Ca.AU.001.01.1.1 | reverse complement strand
CGGCAGCCATTCGGGGCGGCCGACCGAGGCGCGCGCCGGCAGATAGCCCATCGAAAGCGCAAGCTTCTGGCCGTCATCGGAAAGAATGAAGTCGACGAACTTCTTGGCGCCGTCGACATTCCTGGCGGTCTTCATGATGGCGACCGGTTCGGTCACTGCCGGCACACCTTCCGAGGGGAACACGAACTCGACCGGGGAACCCTTCTTCTTGGCGTTCATCGCCATGAAGTCGACCAGGATGCCATAGGGCTTTTCGCCCGATGCCACCGCCTTCAGCACCGCACCATTGCCGCGCACGCTGACGGTGTTGTTGGTCTTCAGCTTCTGGAAGAAATCCCAGCCATAATTGGCGTCGCCGACGAAGCCCGAAAGCAGGTAGGCGGCGGCACCCGAATAGAGCGGGCTCGGCATGACCAGGCCATCGGCATAGGCGGGCTTGGCAAGATCGGCCCAATGCTGCGGCTTCTCGGCCGCGGCGGTGTTGTAAACGATGCCGGTGGTGATCAGCTTGCTGCCGAAATAGGTCTTGTCGGCGTCATAGGCATCCGCCTCGATGCCATCGAGCTTTGCCTCGGGATAGGGCAGTAGCCGGTCGTCCTTCTTCAACAGCTCCATCGAGACCGCATCGGCGATCAGAAGCACGTCGGGCTGCGGGCTGCCGGCGGCAAACTCGGCCGCCATCTTGGTGAGGATGTCGCTCGTTCCGGAGCGATAGATATTCACATCGATACCCGGCTGCGCCTTCTTGAAGGCATCCACGGTCTTGGCCGCGTCGGCTTCCGGCTGGGACGTGTAGAGCGTCAGTATTTCGGCGTTTGCCACGCCGGCAAACAAAGTTGCCGCGAGCGCCAGCTGGCTGGCCAGCAGCTTGATGAAGTGCGTCTTCAATGAGACCTCCTGTCTTTCTGTGCATGACCGGTCCGGCTCTGGCCGGCTCCCCGTCTCTTCCTCCCTGCACGGCGCATATGACTGGTGGATGACACAGCGCGTGAAACCCACAAAATATGTTCATATGTACGATGTCAATTACAAATGAACAGAAATGTGCGACAATCGACACGCCGCAGATCCGGCATCAGTTGACATCCGGCCGGTATTTCCTTGATGAGCACCGGTCAGGCCACGGCTCATGAGGGACAGGAACCGATGACCACAGAAAAACCCAGACAGGCTCGCCTGCCGATGGTCTCGTCGGACCTTACCGTCAAGACGGCATGGCTCTACTATGTCGAAGGTTTCACCCAGGAACAGATTGCCGAAAAGCTCGATGTCTCCAGGGTGAAGGTCATGCGTACGCTGGCCTCCTGCACCGCCGAGGGCATTGTCGTCACCATGATCAACGCGCCGACCGCCGGGCAGGTGGCGCTCGAGCGGGGACTGGAAAAGCGCTGGGGTCTGAATGCCGCCGTCGTCATCCCGACGCCTTCGGCGCATGACCATCTGGAGAAAGCCATCGGCCATGCCGTCGCGGCCTATCTCGGCGAGCAGATGCAGGACGGCATGACGCTCGCCATCGGTGGCGGCGCGACCCTGCATGCCAGCCTCGGCTTCCTTGCCCGCCGGCAGTTGAAGCGTGCCTGTGTGGTGGCGCTCGTCGGCAGCCTGCCGCACTCGCAATGGATCAATCCGTCCATCGTTGCCGCCAAGGTAGCCGATGTCTTCGAGGTCGACAGCTACCAGATCACCGCGCCGGTCACGGTCGACAATTCCTCGCTGCGCGATCTCCTCTGGGCGCAGCCGACCCTGCAGGATGTACGCCAACGCGCGGCCGCCGCCGACATCGCGCTGCTCACCGTCGGCGACATGTCGCCGGACGCCACCATCTTCCGGCATGGCATCGTTCCGTCATCGCTGATCGCTCCGTTGAAAGCGAAGGGCGCGGTCGCCAACATGCTGTGCTATTTCGTCGATGCCAATGGCCGTTTGGTGGACCACGAGGTAAACGGGCGTGTCATGGCCATCGATCTCGATGTGGTCGGCAAGGTGCCGAATGTGGTTCTCGCCGCGGGCGGCAAGCGCAAGGTCGCGGCGATCCTCGCCGCACTGAAAGCCGTCGACACCAATGTGCTGATCACTGACAGCGATACCGCCACGGCGCTGCTTGCCAAGGGCGGTTAGATCAGCCCGCGCTCGCGCAAAAAATCCTCGACGCCGACATGGGTCATGGATTCGAATTCGGCGATCGCCTCGGCCACCCGCTTGCGCTGCGCCGCCAACAGTGTGAACACCTGCTTCATCTCGCCGGAAACACCAAAACGGCTCCACCGCTCGGCGATATGCGTGGGCAGACCGATGTCGGCGCAGAACGCGTCCAGACTGTCATAGCCGAGGCTGGCGACGAGCTGCCTGGTCTCCTCCGCCGACATGCGAGGCTCGAAGGCGTGGTCGTGCAGGCGCTGCGCCACCAGCTTGATGTCGGATGGCGACGCACCCATGACCTTGCCGAACAGGGTTTTGACGTCAGATGGGTCGAATGCAGGCATATTTGGCCTCCCTGGATCGCAATCCAGATAGAACATGGGTCAAGGGTCAGCGCCTGACAAGTCGTTTCTGTCGCAAGCCGGCGCATCAGTCGGCGCCGGCTTCTGCTTGGTGGATCAGACCAGCAGGCCCATCGGATTTTCAAGGAGGTTCTTGAAGGCGACCAGCAGTTCGGCACCCAGCGCACCGTCGACGGCGCGGTGGTCGGTCGACAGCGTCACCGACATCACGGTGGCTATTCTGATCTCGCCGTTCTTGACCACTGCCCGCTCCTCGCCGGCGCCGACTGCCAGGATGGTCGCGTGCGGCGGGTTGATGACCGCGGCAAAATCCTTGATGCCGAACATGCCGAGATTGGACACCGCCGTGGTGCCACCCTGATACTCTTCCGGCTTCAGCTTGCGGCTGCGGGCGCGACTGGCGAGATCCTTCATCTCGTTGGAGATGGTGGACAGCGTCTTTTCGTCGGCATGCCGAATGATCGGCGTGATCAGGCCGCCGGGGATCGACACCGCGACGCCGACATCGGCGTGCTTGTGCTTGACCATGGCGCTTTCAGTCCACGAGGCATTGGCATCCGGCACTGCCTTCAGCGCCATCGCCATCGCCTTGATGACCATATCGTTGACCGACAGCTTGTAGGCCGGAGCATCACCCTTGTCGGTCTTCTTCACCGGGGCTGCCGCATTGATCTGCGTGCGCAGCGCCAGCAGCGCATCGAGCTCGCAGTCGAGCGTCAGGTAGAAATGCGGAATGGTGGTCTTGGCCTCGACCAGGCGGCGCGCAATGGTCTTGCGCATACTGTCATGCGGGACAAGGTCGTAGGAGCCCTGTTCGAACAGTTTCAGGACCTGATCGTCCGACATCGCCTTTACCGGCGCGGCAGGAGCAGCAGCCGGCACGCCAGCCGGAGCCTTGGCGGCAGGCGCCGTCTGGGCGCCGCCACCGGCAATGGCCGCGTCGACATCGGCCCTCACCACCCGGCCATACGGGCCGGTGCCAGATACGGTCGAGAGGTTCAGGCCGGCCTCACGGGCCAGGCGCCGGGCAAGCGGTGTTGCACGGCCGGCCGATGGCGATTGGCCGATCTCCGCCCTTGTGGGGGAGATGCCAAGTGGCGGCAAAGAGGGTAGGGCAGAGGGGTGCGTGACAGAATGAGACGTTGGCGCGACAGCGCCCCCCTCTGTCGACTTCGTCGACATCTCCCCCGCGGGGGGGGAGATTGGCGCCTTGTCCTGCTTGGCCGCAGCAGCATCAGCCCCATAGGCCTCACCGTCGGCATAGATCCACGCCACGGCAGCGCCGACCGCAATATCGACACCCTCTTTGCCGGTGACATCGCGCAGGACGCCGCTGGCCGGCGCATCGATTTCCATCGCCGCCTTGTCGGTCTCGATCTCGAACAGCACATCGCCCTTCTTGACGTGCGCGCCCTCCTCGGCAAACCAGCGCGAGATCTGTCCGGTCGCCATGTCCATGTCGACCTTGGGAAGAATGACTTCGGTCGGCATGGTCTAGCGGACCCCTTTCACGAGGTCGCGCGCGGCGGTGATGATGTCCGGAATTTGCGGCACCGTCGCCTTCTCGAGTTCCGGATTGTAGGGGATCGGCGTTTCGGCGCCGCCCAGCCGCACGATCGGCGCGTCGAGATAGTCGAACGCTTCGCTCTCGGCGATCATGGCGCTGACCTCGGCGCCGATGCCCAGCGTCTTGACCGCTTCGTAGACGCATAGCAGCCGCGACGTCTTCTTGACGCTGTCGATGACGGTCTGCTTGTCCATCGGCCGGATGGTCCGGAGATCGACGACTTCGACGTCGATGCCTTCGCTCTCCAGCACGGCTGCCGCGTCGAGCGCCTTCTGCACCATGATCGAGGTGGCGACGATGGTGAGATCCCGGCCTTCGCGGCGGATATCGGCCTTGCCGATCGGCACGGTGTAATAGCCTTCGGGCACCGGTCCCTTCATCTTGTAGAGCAGCTTGTGCTCGAAGATCATGACCGGATCGGGATCGGCGACCGCCGCCAAAAGCATGCCCTTGGCATCATAGGGGGTCGCCGGCTGGATGACTTTCAGACCCGGCACATGGCCGAGCCAGGCTTCGAGGCTCTGGCTGTGCTGAGCCGCCGCACCGGTGCCGGAACCGGCGGGAAAGCGCATCACCACGGGAACAGAAACCTCGCCGCCCAGCATGAAGCGCATCTTGGCCGCCTGGTTGACAATCTGCTCCATGGCAAGCGTGGCGAAATCGGAAAACTGGAACTCGAAGATCGGCCGCATGCCGGTGAGCGCAGCCCCAACCGCAACGCCCGCGCCGCCCAGTTCCGAAATCGGCGTGTCGATGACGCGGTCAGCGCCGTAACGTTCGACCAGGTCGCCGGTGACCTGGAAGGCGCCGCCATAGACGCCGATATCCTCGCCCATCAGGAAAACGCGCTCGTCCATGTCCATGGCGATCGCCATGGCCTCCTGGATCGCCTGGGCGTAGCTCAGTTCACGCACCATCGCGTCCATCACGCCTGCTCCGTATACACGTAATTTCCCGTCTCGCTGATATCGGGCGATGGGCTCGCCTTGGCGAACTCGATGCCCTCGGCGATCTCTTGCGCCACGGCATCGCGAATGGCCTCGATGCCCTTGTCGTCGATGAAGCCGAATTCCCTGAGCTCGCTTTCGAACAGGGTGATCGGATCGCGGTTCGACATCCAGTCCTCGATCTCTTCCTTGGTGCGATAGCGGTTGCGGTCGCTCTTGGAATGGCCGCGATGGCGATAGGTCTTGGACTCGATCAGCGTCGGCCCCTCGCCGGCGCGGGCTCGGGCAACAGCCTGATGAGACGCCTCGGCGACCTCGGAGAAGATGTTGCCGTTGACGATGACGCCGGGCATCGAATAGGCGGCGGCGCGCTCGGCGATGTTCTTGACCGCGGTCGAGCGGGCTGTCGATGTCGACATGCCGTAGCCATTGTTCTCGCAGACGAAAATGACAGGCAGCTTCCAGACCGCCGCCATGTTTAGCGCCTCGTGGAAAGCGCCTTCATTGTTGGCGCCATCGCCGAAGAACGAGACCACGACCTTGCCGGTCTTCATCATCTTGGAGGACAATGCCGCCCCCACGGCGATCGGGATACCACCACCGACGATGCCATTGGCGCCGAGATTGCCCTTGCCGACATCGGCGATGTGCATCGAGCCGCCACGGCCCTTGCAGTAGCCTGTGGTCTTGCCGAAGAACTCGGCGAACATGCGCTTGACCTCGGCGCCCTTGGCAATGCAGTGGCCGTGACCGCGATGCGTCGAGGTGATCTGGTCATCCTCGGCAAGCGGCATGCAGATGCCCATGGCGCTGGCTTCCTGGCCGATCGACAAATGCATGGTGCCATGGATGAGGCCGCGCGTGTAGCACTCCTCCGCGCCCTCTTCGAAGCGGCGGATCAGGTACATCTTGTGGAGCACCTGCTTGAGCTGCTCGGCGCTGTACTGGCGGTAGACGAAGGGCAGATTGGCGCGACTGTCAGTGACGGCTTTGCTGGCTGTGGCCATGATCACGCTCCCACGGTCCCATAGACGAGCTTGTCCTGGCGAGCGCGCAGTTCGGCGATCTTGGAGCCCGCCGCGGGCGCTGCATTCGCGTAGGTTATGAGTTCGCCCTTCTTGATCGGCGCGGTGACCGAGCCGCCCTGCAGCAGGCCGCAGGGAATGGCCTTGGCGGCGCGCGCTTCAGGCGTCGTCATGATCCAGGCGCGGTAGCAATATTCGCCGATCGCATCGAGCTTCTCGCCGGGCTTCATGTCCTTCTTGGCCACGGCGGCCACTTCGGCCACCGGCTTGGCCAGCGGCACCATGTCGGCCTTGCCGTAGAGCACGACGCGCGCGCAGGTCAGCGGCACCTCGAGCGAGGTCAGGTGATAGGGACGATGGAAAGTGAAATACGGGCCTTTGCCCATCTTCAGATCTTCCATGCGCTCGGAGATGCGCGGATGCGACATGTCGGCAACGACGAAGACGCCGGGCGCGACACCCTTGCCGATCGAATAGTCGACGACGCCGACCTTCGACAGAACGCCGCCATCCTTCTGCGGCACCAGCACCTTGGACAGTTCGCCAAGCGTCGCCGCCGGGCCATGCATGCCAGCCTTGTCTGGAACCAGGCCGGTGGCATTGGCGATTGCCGCCATCTCGACCATGGTCTTGGAGCCGTCGACGAATTCGACCAGCATGCGGACATTCATGTGCCGGCGCTTGGCTTCCTCCTCATAGTCCGGGGGAATAGCGTCGATGTTGAGCGGATTGTTCTTGCCCTTGCCGGCGGCAACGATCGGGTGACCCATGGCCGAGACGAACTCGATCAGCTCCATGCAGGAGGACGGCTCATCGCCGGCGCCCAGTGAATAGGTGACGCCGAGCCGGTCGGCCTCGCTTTTCAGATAGGCGCCGATGGTGACGTCGGCCTCGACATTCATCATCACCAGATGCTTGCCATGCTCCATGGCGCGCAGCCCGATCTCGGCGCCAACGGCGGGAACCCCGGTGGCATCGATGACGACGTCGATCAGATCATTGTTGATGACAAGGTCGGCGTCGTTGGTGACCGCGACCTTGCCGGCTTCCATCGCCGACGTCATAGCCGAAGCATTCGACACTTCGCGCGCATGCCCGGTTTCCTGGAAAGCGATATCGACGGCCTTGCTGGCAGCCGGCAGGTTCAGTTCGGAAATGGCGCCGATCTCGATGCCCGACATATGGGCGACACGAGTGACGATGTCGGTTCCCATCTCGCCCGAGCCGATCAGGCCGATGCGGATAGGCTTGCCCGACTTTGCGCGTTCCTCGAGATCGCGGGCAAGACCCGTCAACGAAACATTGGAAGCCATACCGCTCGTTCCTCCCATAATGCAGGCTTGTTCGATTGCCTGACGGGTATTGAACATCTGTATTTCTGTCAAGACTAATGTCCATATTCCCGTGCTTTTTCGGACACTTTCACCGTAGTCCGGCGGGACGAGAAAGAGGCTGGGAAACCCGATGCCGCGCAGTCGCCGTCAGTGCGCGGATGGGCATCGGTTGGGATCGTTCAGCTCAGCCAACGGCGCAGCCTGTTGCGCTGCCGTGCAATAGGCCGGCACATGCGACTGGCGGCATCTTGGCCCTCGCGGGAAGTCCTGCTCAGTGCCCCGCGAAGCCTGCCGGAGGCGGGCAACCCGCCGCGTCGATCGCAAAATCATGGAAATGCACGACCACGCCATCCGCATCGATTAAGATCACGGCATAGCCGGGTGCTTTTCTGCCAGCGCCCAGCGGCACCAGCAGGCAAACGGAACGCTTGGATTACCCTCTACTGTGCCGTCCAGCCGCCATCCATCGGCAAGGTTGTGCCGGTGACCTGCCTGGCCGCGTCCGAACACAGGAACAGCGTCAGCGCGGCGAGCTCGTCGACGGTGACGAATTCCTTGGTCGGCTGGGCGGCGAGCAGCACATCGTGCTTGACCTGTTCCTCGGTCATGCCGCGCGCCTTCATCGTGTCGGGAATCTGCCTTTCGACCAGCGGCGTCCAGACATAGCCCGGCGCGATCGCATTGACGGTGACGCCGTCGAGCGCTGCTTCGAGCGCTACCGTCTTGGTGAGGCCCGCAATGCCGTGCTTGGCCGACACATAGGCCGACTTGAACGGCGAGGCGACCAGCGCATGCGCCGAGGCGGTGTTGATGATACGGCCCCATTTGCGCGTCTTCATGCCCGGCAGTGCCGCCTTGATGGCGTAGAACGCGGCGAGCAAATTGATGCGGATGATGGCTTCCCACTTGTCATCGGGAAACTCCTCGATCGGCGCGACATGCTGGATGCCGGCATTGTTGACCAGGATATCGAGACTGCCGAAGGCAGCCTCGGCCTCATGCACCATGGCGCTGACCGCCGCGCCATCCATCATGTTGGCACCGGAGTAGCGGCACTTGACGCCGAAATCCTTCTCGATGCCGGCGCGCTCGTGCTCGATGGCAGCCGCATCGCCAAGGCCGTTGATGGTGACATTGGCGCCTTCCACGGCAAAGGCGCGGGCGATGGCCAAGCCGATGCCGCTGGTCGAGCCGGTGACGAGGGCGTTCTTCGAAGACAGGAAACCCATGATGATCTCGCAAGAGGTGGGAGGGAACGAACGGGGCCGCCTTTGTGCGCCGCACCATGACAGTGCCATAGCCATATGTCGGTGCGATTACAGGGTTGAGACGGCCGTCGACAGGCCCCTTGGGCGGCTGTCAGGCGGCTGACACGGCACTGTCATGGTGCCGTGCAACATAATCCGGAGCGCATTCGCGCAGTCATTCCTGAACCAAAATGGGGCTACAGCCTTGCAGATCGCCGATGTCGTGAAGCGCGCCTATGCGATGCCGCTGACCAACCCCTCCTTTCCGCCCGGGCCGTACCGTTTCTTCAACCGCGAATACGTCATCATCACCTACCGCACGACGCGCGAGGCGCTAGAGGCTGTCGTGCCGGAGCCGCTGGAGATCGACGAGCCGCTGGTCAAATACGAATTCATCCGCATGCCTGACTCGACCGGTTTCGGCGACTACACCGAGACCGGCCAGGTCATCCCGGTGCGCTACAAGGGCCAGCACGGCGCCTACGTCCATTCGATGTATCTCGACGACGACGCGCCGATCGCCGGCGGCCGCGAACTGTGGGGCTTTCCCAAGAAGCTTGCCAATCCCAAGATCGTGCATGAAGGCGAGGTCATCGTCGGCACGCTGCACTATGGCAGCGTTCTGTGCGCCACCGGCACGATGGGCTACAAGCACAAGAAAGCCGATCACGGCTCTGTCCTCGCTTCGCTGGCCGCGCCCAATTTCCTGATCAAGATCGTCCCGCATGTCGACGGCACGCCGCGCATCTGCGAACTGGTCCGCTACCACCTCACCGACATCACGCTGAAGGAAGCCTGGACAGCGCCCGCCGCACTCGATTTGCGGCCGCACGTCATGGCCGACGTGGCGCGGCTGCCGGTGCTCGACATCGTATCCGCCGTCCACTTCACCGCCGACCTGACGCTTGGGCTGGGCGAAGTGGTTCACGATTATCTCGCCGACCGCACCTGAGCTGCACAAGCCTTTCAGAGCCCAAACAGAAGTCGGAGACCAAAGCCGTGCTCGAACGCAATCGCAACAAGGAGGCCACCGCCACCATCGCGGAGATCTCGGCGCAGTATGACCGCGTCGCGCTGGTGTTTCAGGGAGGCGGCGCGCTCGGCGCCTACCAGGCTGGGGTGTACCAGGCATTGGCAGAGGCCGGCTGCGAGCCGAGCTGGCTTTCCGGCGTGTCGATCGGCGCCATCAATGCGGCGATCATCGCCGGCAATGAATCGAGCCGCCGGCTGCAGCGCCTCGAGCAATTCTGGCAGACGATTTCGGGTCGCAAGATCTGGGCCTATACGCCGGAAGGCGACATCTACCGTGATATCCGCAATCGCACCAGTTCGTGGATGACCATGGTCATGGGGCAGCCGGGCTTCTTCAAGCCGCGCAATCCTAACCCCTGGATGGAGCAGCCCGGCGCCGAGGGCGCCACCAGCTTCTACGACACGGCCGAGCTGAAGGAGACGCTGCAAAGCCTGATCGACTTCGACATCCTCAACGACGGCAAGAAGCGGTTGAGCGTCGGCGCGGTCAACGTCCGGACCGGCAACTTCGTCTATTTCGACACCGACAAGGTCCGCATCGAACCGGAGCACATCATGGCCAGCGGCGCGCTGCCGCCGGCGTTCCCGTCGATCCGCATCGAAGGCGAATATTACTGGGACGGCGGCATCGTCTCCAACACGCCGCTGCAATATCTGCTCGACCAGGAAGAGGACCGTTCCTCGCTGGTTTTCCAGGTCGACCTGTTCAGCGCGCGAGGCGTCCTGCCGCGCAGCATGCCGGACGTGCTGTCGCGCCACAAGGACATCATGTATTCAAGCCGCACACGGCAAAACACCGACAATTTCAAACGCATCCACGGTCTCAAGATGCGCCTGCTCGATGCACTGAAACGGGTGCCGAAGGAGTTGCGGACGCCGGCCGAGGAAGCGCTGATCGAGGACTATTCGGACGCCGGCACCGTCAACATCGTGCACCTGATCTATCAGCACAAGGGCTATGAGGGTCACGCCAAGGACTATGAGTTCTCAGGCACCTCGATGCGCGAGCATTGGGAGACAGGGTTGGAGGACACGCAGCGCACCTTGCGCCATCGTGAGTGGCTGACGATGCCGACCAATGTCGACGGTGTGGCCATCCATGACCTGCATCGCGAAGACCCGACGTAGCCAGGCCGGTTATGCCCAACGGTTCAGCGTTGTTGGCCAGGATTCGTTTGAACGGCCATCGCCAACGCTCGAGATTGGCCGACGCCTCCAAACTTCGTCATCCTTGGGCGAAGCAGGAGCGAAGCTCCGTCGCGGAGACCCTGGGATCCATGCCGTGACCTTTGCCACGGAGTGCAGCGGAGCAGAATTCTGCACCGCGGCAACGCTCAGGAGTCGCGGCATGGATCCTATGGTCTGCGCCGCGTCGCTTCGCTCCCTGCTCCGCCACAGGATGACGAAGCGAAAGGCGTTTCGGCAATTTCCTAGGCATGTTCCACGTCAACAGAAACGAATACGTCTTCACCCCTTGAACGCAGTGCTCACTTAAAGGAAAAAG
>NZ_RZPF01001360.1:0-462 GCF_004022735.1 Mesorhizobium sp. M7A.F.Ca.AU.001.01.1.1 | reverse complement strand
GACCCAGGGCGCGGTCAGCCGCCAGATCAAACTTCTGGAAGATCAGTTCGGCCGCCGGCTGTTCGAACGCGACAGCCGCAATGTCAGGCTGTCGACATCGGGCGAGATCTACGCCGAGGCGGTGCGTTCAGCACTTGGGCAATTGCGTGACGCAGCCCTTGGATTGATGAGCAATCGGCATAGTGGCATGCTGAACCTTGCCATTTTGCCGACCTTCGGCACGCGCTGGCTGATGCCGATGATCCCCGATTTCGTCGAAAACAATCCCGATATCACCATCAACTTCGTCACCCGCGTCGGTCGCTTCGACTTCGCCAGGGAGAGGCTTGATGCCGCCATCCACTACGGCCTGCCGGACTGGCCGGAGGCCGACTCGACACTGTTGGTGCGCGAAACCGCGGCGCCGGCCGTGTCGCCCGAATTCCTCGCCGGCCGCGCCATCGCCGCACCGGCCGATATCGG
>NZ_RZPF01001359.1:0-464 GCF_004022735.1 Mesorhizobium sp. M7A.F.Ca.AU.001.01.1.1 | reverse complement strand
GGCCAGATGTCGAGGTGGCCGAGGAGGTCGACGCCGCCTACAGCCCCAGCGCGTTTCCGACTGAAAGGGCTGCAAACGGGGGTTGCATTTGGCAAGGGAATGGCGAGGATCGGCAACCGGGGACGCGATCGTGGGAGATCATCATGAAATATCTGGCGGCAATCTTTTCGCGGCAGGGTTTTGTCATCCTGTTGCTGTCGGCACTTCTTGCCGCCTGCACCGTCGTCGTCGATGACGGACCAGGGCCGCGTCCGCGTCCGCCCCGGCCGGAACCGCAATATTGCAGCAAGCAGTACGAGCCGGTCTGTGCGCGGCGCGGCGGCGATCGCCAGACCTTCGCCAATGCCTGTCTTGCCGACCGGGCCGGCTACCGCATCGTGCGCGACGGTCCGTGCCGCGACGGTGGCGGCGGTGGCGGCGGCGGCGGTGGTGAAGAGCAGACGTTCTGCACCCGCGAATATGCG
>NZ_RZPF01001358.1:0-467 GCF_004022735.1 Mesorhizobium sp. M7A.F.Ca.AU.001.01.1.1 | reverse complement strand
CAGGCCCAGGCCGCCCAGCAGGCCACCGTCGGCGGATGTGGTTTCCGTCGGGACGGGGGCGGTCGGAGCGGGCACGGGAGACTGTTCCGGCTCTTCGGCACTTCTGCCGCTCAGCATCTTGCCGACCAGCAATGCGCCGAGTGCGATCATCAGAGGTTTGGTGATGTTGCCGCCGGGAACGGCGTTGTCAAAAAGTCCCATCGTGGATCCTCCATAGCGACCAAGGCCCGACCCCTCCTCAACAATGAAGCATTCGGGCGGAATTTCAAGCTGGCTTGAGGTTTTGACAATCATATGAAAATGTTCGGCTGGCGAGGGGATGGAGAGGAAAAAATGGGTATCATCAGCTGGATCATTCTCGGCGTGGTCGCCAACATGCAGATCGCCGATTCCACCGCGCTCGGCCAGATCACGCCGCTCTTGATGCTGGTTGGCTCCTCGATCCTGTTTGGCGAGCGGATCGGCGG
>NZ_RZPF01001357.1:0-468 GCF_004022735.1 Mesorhizobium sp. M7A.F.Ca.AU.001.01.1.1 | reverse complement strand
ACCCTCGCGTTGCCAGTGACATGATCAAGCACAATCCGCCTTCTCCAGAACCATTGCACCGCGCCATTGCGCGGTTCGGCCAAGCCACCGTGCTGGTGGTCGGCGACTTCATCCTCGATCGTTTCGTCAACGGCGTCATCGAGCGGATCTCGCCGGAAGCGCCGATCCCGGTGCTGCATGGGCGCGGCGAGACCTCGACCATGGGCGGCGCCGGCAATGTCGTGGCCAACATCGTTTCGCTCGGCGCTGCCGCTGTCCCCGTTTCCGTAATCGGCGCCGATCTGGCGGGCGACAGTCTGGTGCGGATGCTGCGGGAACTTGGCGCCGATACGGCGGGCCTCGCGCAGGAGCCTGGTCGCATGACATCGTCCAAAAGCCGCTTCAGCGCGCTCAACCAGCAGGTGCTGCGTTTCGATGAAGAGGAGATCAAGCCGCTCGGCGCCGCGGAGCGAGCCGGCCTGATCCGCC
>NZ_RZPF01001356.1:0-472 GCF_004022735.1 Mesorhizobium sp. M7A.F.Ca.AU.001.01.1.1 | reverse complement strand
CATGGCGCACATGAAGATCGCGTCGGCGTTTCGGCTGATACGCGCCAGTTCCGCGGCATTGGTGGCGTCGGACTGCACGGTCCGGACGTTTTGCAGCGCGTTCGAACCGACACTCCGGCTCGTCAAGACAACATCATGGCCTTCTTCGCCCAGAAGCCGCGCGGTCTCGCGACCAACCGGGCCTGCTCCCACAACAACATAGAAACTCATGGCATAACCTCTCATCCAAGTTTTATGGAGAGGCGTAGGTACATAGCCACGGCATTGAAAATCGCGCGGGAATTGCCAAGTCTTGAACAGGTTTTGCCATGAATCGAGAAAGCATGCTCTCGCAAGTCGCCCCGGCCCGATCCCCGTCCGACGTAACATTGGCCTCCCGGCATGTCGAAGCCGGGGTCCATCGTCTGCTCCGGGCGCCACACCATCGCATCATGGTGCATGCAAGTGCCGCGACGCGCTCCTACTGCCATGA
>NZ_RZPF01001355.1:0-472 GCF_004022735.1 Mesorhizobium sp. M7A.F.Ca.AU.001.01.1.1 | reverse complement strand
GATTGCCGCAACAGCATATCGCCCGGCTTGTCGGCCTCGACATGTCGGAGGTTCGCGCGCTCGCCGCCGATCTCGTGGCAGCAAGGATGGCGAAAATCGGTTCCGGCAAGGACGCGGCGGAATGAGCGGCCGTCTCGTCCATGTCGGCAGTGCCGTGGTCGACTATGTCTACCGCATCGACGCCCTGCCGGCGCCCGGCATGGAAAAGACGGCATCGAGCTTTGCCCAGGTCGCCGGCGGTGGCTTCAACATGATGGTGGCGGCCAGCCGCACCGGCAGGCAGGTGGTGTTCGGCGGCCAACTCGGCAGCGGGCCCAATGGCGATTTCCTGCGCGCTGCTTTCATAGCCGAGGGTATCGAGACACTGACGCCGCCATCGCCCGTGATGGACAGCGGCAACTGCGTCGCCATGATCTCGAGCGACGCCGAACGCACCTTCGTGTCGTGGCCTGGTGCGGAGAGCGTTCTCAGC
>NZ_RZPF01001354.1:0-474 GCF_004022735.1 Mesorhizobium sp. M7A.F.Ca.AU.001.01.1.1 | reverse complement strand
GTCATGGGCTTTCCCCTGATGGTGCGGGCGATCCGGCTGTCGATCGAGGCGGTGGACCGTAGGATGGAAGCGGCGGCGGGAACGCTCGGCGCCAATCCGCTCTGGGTGTTTGCCACCATCACGCTGCCGTTGATCCTGCCCGGGCTGATCGCCGGCGCCATCCTGGCCTTCGCCAAGGCGATGGGCGAGTTCGGCGCCACCATCACCTTCGTTTCCAACATTCCCAATGAGACGCAGACATTGCCGTCGGCGATCTACACCTTCACGCAGGTGCCGGGTGGCGATGAAGGGGCGCTCCGCCTGACGCTGATTTCCATTGTCATCTCCATGGCAGCACTTGTGGCTTCGGAGGTGCTGGCGCGGCGTGTCGGCCGGCGGCTGGACATCGAATGAGCGTTCTCGTCGACATCAGCCATCGGCAGGGCGGTTTCGCCATCGGCGCCCGCTTCGAAAGCGCCGGGCGGCTGACGGCGC
>NZ_RZPF01001353.1:0-478 GCF_004022735.1 Mesorhizobium sp. M7A.F.Ca.AU.001.01.1.1 | reverse complement strand
CGGAGATGAAGTCGGGCAGCCAGCGGCGGCCGGCGGCGTCGGTCAGCATCACCTTGCAGCCCAGCCACTGCTTTTGCAGATCGGGATCGCCGACCGTGACGGCGAAGGTGGCGATGACGGCCAAGGCATGCTCGGGCAAGCGGCCGGCCTTGCCGCCGCGCAAATCGGCCAGCCGCCATTCGCTGCCGCCGAACGGCGCGCCTTGGCCAAACTCGACATCCCTGGCGATGAGGTCCTCGCCATGCAGCCATTCACGGATGCTCTCATAGCTGGTTTCGGCCAGCGTCAGCGGCAGCAGGATAGCGAGCGCGGCAAGACCGCGCCGTCGCCATTTTTTCTCGCCACCGCCGGCTGGGTCGATGTCGGTTGAAACCGCGCTCATGTCTTGCCCTGCCGTGTCTGGCCCTGCCGTGTCTGGCCCTGCGGCGGTGCAGGAGCGTCGAGATCGTATAGCGGCAAGACATCCGCCGGTTGACCA
>NZ_RZPF01001352.1:0-480 GCF_004022735.1 Mesorhizobium sp. M7A.F.Ca.AU.001.01.1.1 | reverse complement strand
GCTTCCAGGGGCGAGAAATGGGATGCCTCTGTCGTCGGCGAGCCGACCAACCCGGATGCGCTGGGCGACATGATCAAGATCGGCCGCCGCGGCTCGATGTCCGGCGCCGTCACCGTCAATGGCCGCCAGGGCCATGTCGCCTATCCCTTGCTTGCCGACAATCCGGTGCGCGGGCTGATGAGCCTGGTCGATGCCTTGCTGCATCCGGTTTTCGACAAGGGAACCAGGGATTTCCAGCCGACCAATCTGGAGGTCACCTCCATCGATGTGGGCAACCCGGCCACCAATGTCATCCCGGCCAAAGCGACCGCGACCTTCAACATCCGCTTCAACGACACCTGGACGGACGAGACCCTGCAGGCCGAAATCCACAACCGGCTCGACCAGGCGGCCAGGCGCAAGAAGTACCGGCAGGGCAAGAAGACGCCGGTCGACTACGAGCTCGTCTGGCGCGACCGGCCGAGCCATGTCTTCCTGACC
>NZ_RZPF01001351.1:0-481 GCF_004022735.1 Mesorhizobium sp. M7A.F.Ca.AU.001.01.1.1 | reverse complement strand
ATAGCGATCTGCGCCGTCGTGGCTTGCCGTTCGAGCGTGTCGTCGCCGCGGTCGTCTGGCTGCTCGACAACACGATGATCCGCGTCGGCAATGCCGCCTACGCCCGCGACAACAAGAGTTTCGGGCTGACCACGTTGCGCGACCGGCATGTCGATATTGTCGGTTCAAGCCTGCGCTTTGCCTTCAAGGGCAAGTCGGGCAAGGAGTGGAAGCTGAAGCTGGCCGACCGCCGTATCGCCAGGATTGTGCGTGGCGCGCAGGACCTGCCAGGCCAGAAGCTGTTCCAGTATCTCGATGAGGACGGCGACAGGCGGCCGGTCCGCTCCGAGGACGTCAACCGCTATATCCGTGAGGCGGTCGGTGACGCCTTCAGTTCGAAGCATTTCCGCACCTGGGGCGGCACCATTCACGCCGCGTCGCTGTTTGCGCAAACGGAACTGCCGCAAAGCCAGGCGCAGCGAAACAGGGCGATGAACAGCGT
>NZ_RZPF01000134.1:0-11175 GCF_004022735.1 Mesorhizobium sp. M7A.F.Ca.AU.001.01.1.1 | reverse complement strand
TGCCGTGCTCGACCGCCACGGCATGGTCGAGCGCCGCAAGCGCAGGCGCAACAGGGCGACGGGGACACCACTTTCAAACGGCTGTCGCCCTAACGATCTTTGGTGTGCCGACTACAAGGGCGAGTTCATGCTCGCCGATCGGCGCTATTGCTATCCGCTGACCATCACCGACTTCGCCAGCCGTTATCTCATCGCCTGCGAGGCGCTCTCGACCACCAAGGAAGCCTATGCCTTCACCGTGTTCGAAAGCGTTTTCAAAGAGTTCGGCCTGCCCAGCGCGATCAGGACCGACAATGGCGTTCCCTTCGCCAGCCCCAACGCGCTGTTCAATCTCAGCAAACTGTCGGTCTGGTGGCTGCGCCTGGGCATCGACATCGAGCGCATCAAGCCGGGCTGTCCGCAGCAGAATGGCCGCCATGAGCGCATGCACCTCACCCTCAAGAAGGAGACCACCAAACCGGCCGGCGCCAATTTCCTTCAACAGCAGGCCAGGTTCGATGACTTCATCGACGAGTTCAACTCACAACGCCCGCACCAGGCGCTCGACATGGACTGCCCGGCCGAGCGCTACACGCCCTCAACGCGTCCCTACACCGGCTTGCCCGATCTCGACCACCCGTTTCACGACAAGGCCGTCACCGTCACCACCTGCGGCCGCATCTGCTATAACCGCAAGAAGATCAACCTCAGCCTTGTCTTTGCCGGCCAGACCGTCGGAATCAAACAGGTCGAGGACCATATCTGGCTGGCTAGCTTCATGGACTATGATTTGGGATATTTCGACGATGAGACATGCAGGCTCGAACCACTCCAAAACCCCTTCGGGCCAAAAGTGTTACCCATGTCTCCGGTATAAACCGTAACCTATGTGTCCGGAACGGACCTAACGGTAATGGTGGGCCCGGAGGGACTCGAACCCCCAACCAAGCGGTTATGAGCCGCCGGCTCTAACCATTGAGCTACAGGCCCCACGCGGGCTGGATTAATGTTTTTCGCATCGCGGCACAAGGCTTTCCCGACGGGCTTCCCCAGATCGCCCAAATCAACCCATAATCGCGCTCTACGCGACGTCTGCGACTTGATCGCAGACCAAGGAGATTTTCATGACCAGACATCTTTTGCCTCTCGCGCTCGCCGCTGCAATCGCTTTTCCGGCGATGGCTGGAGCCACCGATCTGCCGACGCCGCCCCGCATCATCGTGTCGGGCGAAGGCGAAGCAACCGTGGCCCCCGATCTGGCGGTCCTGACGCTGAGCGTCATGCGCGAGGCCAAGACCGCGCGCGCCGCGCTCGACGCCAACAATGACGCCATGGCCGCCGTGATCGCGGCGATGAAGTCCGCCGGCATCAAGGACCGGGACCTGCAGACCGCCGGCATCCAGATCAACCCGCGCTACAACTACACCAACAAGCCGGACGGCAGCCAGGAAGCCGAACTCGTCGCCTATCAGGTGACCAACACGCTTTCGGTGCGGGTGCGCGATGTCGACAAGACCGGCGAGATCCTCGACAAGGCGGTGTCGCTCGGCGTCAACCAGGGTGGCGGCATCGCCTTCACCAATGACAACCCGGCAGCCACGGTCACCGAGGCGCGCAAGAAGGCGGTCGCCAACGCCATGGCCAAGGCCAAGACGCTGGCCGAGGCCGCAGGCGCCAGCCTCGGCCGGGTGCTCGAGATATCAGATCAGAACATTGCGCCGGCGCCGATGCCGATCAACGCCAAGGCCTTCGATGCCGCGGCGGGTGGCGCGGCTCCCGTGCAGGCCGGCGAGAATTCCTACAATGTCCAGGTGACCGTCACCTTCGAACTGAAGTAAGCGGCTCTGAGGATCCGTGGCTGGGTCTTGCCCAGCCACCGATGCATCACCAGCCAATAGCGCGCATGAAAAACCCCGCGGGATTGCTCCCGCGGGGTTTTTTCGAGCCACACCCTTCAAACGGAAAGGGGCTCCGCTAGTCCCAGCTGATCTTGCTAAAGATCATGCTGCCAGGCTGACCCTCAAAGAGGGGTCGGCCTTAATTGTCGAACCTCAGCGATAGATAACCGGGCAGCCGCGCTCATTGGCGAACACCACCACGACACGGTCGCCGTCCTGGCGGCCCGCCACCTTCACCGTACGACGGTTGACGTCGACGATGCGGACACGGTGGAGACCCATGCGTTCGGCCTTGTCGAGGGCGCGGTCCGGCGAACAGCCACGGCGCCAGTCGCCGCGGCGTTCATCACGGCGATGGCGATAACCGTCGTCACCGGTATAGACGCCGAAACGCGGGTCGTTGTTGTTGCCGAAGCCGAGATAGAGGCTGTCGGCGTGGGCGGGAACGGCCGCCAGTGTGCCGAGACCGACCAGGGCCGAAAGGGCTGCCGTCTTGATCGTGTTGAACATCGTCTTCTCTCCTTTTTGCGGGCCTTCGCCCGTCCTCGTGAACCGATGGGGGGAGAATGCGCTTGCCTGTCTGAACTCTTTACGAACCTGCCGTTCATCTCCGGTTCATATGGCGGGAAGAAGGAAGTTCCGGCCATTCGCCACCGTCCCCAGCCCTTGGTGAAGGCCGGAATGCCTGACTCGGCGCCCTATTCCGAGCCCGCGGATTGGCCGGAAGTCGTGGAACGTAAGGCTGTTGCTCGCCGCCGCTGGTCCTACGGCTCCTCGTCCAGCACATAGTCAAAATAGTCTTCCGGCTCGGCAAGATCGGTTTCACTCGCTTTGACCCGGCCGCGCATCGAGATGCCGGCTTCATGCACGGTCTCGGCGCTGCCAGACACCAGCCGGTGCCACCAGTAGAGGTCGCGGCCCTCGGCAACCAGCCGATAGGCACAGGTACTGGGCAGCCAACTGATGGTTCGCACATTCTGCGGCGTCAGCCCGACGCAATCGGGAACGCGCGCCAGCCGGTTGGCGTAGTCCGAACAGCGGCAGGTCTCGGCGTCGAACAGCCGACAGCCGACGCTGGTCCAGTAGATCTCGCCAGTGTCCTCGTCCTCAAGCTTTGACAGGCAGCATTTACCGCAGCCGTCGCACAGCGATTCCCACTCGGCCGGGCTCATCGCCTCCAGCGCCTTGGTTTTCCAGAATGGCGTTTCCATTTCCCGGATGTGGCCCCGGCCGCGGGCAAGGTCAAGCGCGGCAATGGTCGCAATTGCGGCTATCGCCAGGTGAATGACATGAAGTTGCCTTCAAAAGGTCGGTCAATCGCCCCGTACGGCCTCTATCCGTGCCAGACTGGAACCAATCGGCACAAGATCGGTTTCGGCAAGGATGGGACCCCACAAGGAGAATTTCGATGAAACGCCAACCACGGATTCTGGCAGGCACCGCACTTGGCCTGTTGATGGCATCCGCGCCGTTGGGCGCGTTCCCGCTTCAGGGAAGTGTCGCGTCCGGTCTTGCCCAGCGCACGGCAACCCCATTCATCCTGGCGCAAGCAGCATGCGCCGAGGGCGAATCGGCCGAGGCCTGCGCGCAGAAGCAGCAGGCGGAACCCGAACAGAAACACGAGCGCAAGAAGGCCGAGCCTGAACAGCAGGCCGCGCCTGCCCAGAGCGAGCAGCCCGCCGAGGAGCAGCAGCCACGCCGGAAGAAGCGCGACCAGCAGCAGCAGGCCGAGCAGGCGCCCGCCGAACAGGCCGCTCCCGCCGAGGAACAGCAGCCGCGCAGGAAGAAGCGTGACCAGCAGCAGCAGACCGAGCAGGCGCCGGCCGAACAGGCAGCACCCGCAGGGGAACAGCAGCCGCGCAGGAAGAAGCGTGACCAGCAGCAGCAGACCGAGCAGACGCCGGCCGAACAGGTCGCGCCGGCCAACGACAATCAGCCCGGCGAGCAGGCCCAGCCGCGCAAGAAGAACAGGCAGGATCAGCAAGCCCAACCTGAAGTCGCCCCGACGCCGAAGGAAGCTCCCGCTGGAGAGGCGACGGCCCCTGCCGGCGAGCAGCCGGCGGCCCAAGGCGAGCAGCCCCAGGACACGACGAAGAAGCACGGCAGGAAACCTGTTGGCGAGCAGCCGGCGACGGCCGAACAACCCACCACCGGCGAACAACCGGCCAATGGTCAGACGGCAGCACCGGCACAGGGCGAAAACCCGGTGCAAGGCGAAGCACCGGCCGATCCAAACGCCGCTCCCATCCTGGACAGCCAGAAGGACGTCGAGCGCAGGGGCGGCGGCCGCAAACGTGGCGACAAGAATGCTCAGCAGGATGGCGAGCAGCAGAATGGCGGGCAAAATGCCCAGCAAGGTGGCGATCAGGGCCGCAAGCCGGTGGCTGCTCCCGTCGACCAGGGTCCGCCGCCCACCGACGACAGGGCCGCACAGCAGGAGATCAAGCCCGAGAAGATCGTCCCGGTGACCGAGGAGAAGGGCACGCGCGTAGAGCGTGCGCCCGATGAGATCGCCCGCGATCGTCGGCGTCCGAAAGGCGTCGACGTCGTCAGGAAACTCGGCGATCGCGTCATCCTACAGTTCAACAACCAGACATTTGTCCAGAGCAATGACGCCCCGCGCGTCACCCGCGGTGCCAAAGAAGTCTACTATGAGGATCTGTCGGGCGATCGCACCCGGGAAATCGTCGAGCGTGACAACGGTGTCCGGATCGTCACCATCCGCAACCGCTATGGCGACGTTATCCAGCGTTCGCGCATCGCGCCGGATGGACGCGAATATGTGCTGAGCTATGTCGACGAGCGGCACTATCAAGATGACAGCGACTGGCGTGATCCCGGCGACGACCTGCCGCCGATGCGGCTGACCATCCCGCGCCGGGAATACATTCTCGATTCCGAGGACGTCGAGAGCCCCGATGACTACTACGAGTTCCTCGAACAGCCCCCGGTCGAGAAGGTCCAGCGCCTCTATTCGATCGACGAGGTCAAGCGTTCGGCCCGCGTGCGCGACATCGCACGTCGCGTCGATCTCGACACGCTCAACTTCGAATTCGGTTCGGCCTCCATCTCCGACACCGAGGTGCAGAAGCTCGAGGGCGTAGCGACGGCCATGGAGAAGCTGTTGAAGAAGAACCCGGCCGAGACCTTCCTGATCGAAGGTCACACCGACGCGGTCGGCACACCGGAGGCTAACCTCGCTCTTTCCGATCGCCGTGCGGAAGCGGTGGCGGAGGCTCTGACCAATGCCTTCGGCATCCCGCCGGAAAACCTGACGACACAGGGCTATGGCGAGGAGTATCTGAAGGTCAACACGGCGGCGCCCAACCGCGAGAACCGCCGCGTCGCCATCCGCCGCATCACCTCGCTGGTGGCACCGGTCGCCAGCAACAATTAGGTCATGATTTCAAAATCATGACCCGGTTTGTGGAATCGGCAAGAGAAGCATCCACCCCCGGCACAGCCGGGGGTGGATGGATGTGCGGGGTTCAACAAGAATTGTACGGGCGTTAGACACGGCTCATTGAATCGCGAGCGCAGCCACCCCAGATTCGGTGCTGGGCGTTCCCTGCCCCGTCCCGACTCCAGCGGGACGCATTGAGCCCCGCCGGACTTTGTTCGGCGGGGTTTTTTGTCTTGCAAACGGTGGCGGCCTCGTCGAATACGGCCATTGTCTGAGAGATCAACCCGCCGGAATCATCCCATGAAGCGTCTCGAACTCGCCATCGAATCGATCATTCTCGCTTCACGCTGGCTGCTCGTCGTTTTCTATATAGGCCTGGCCCTGGCATTGGCCGTCTATGCGCTGTCCTTCGGCAAGAAGCTCTATGAGTTCATTAGCCTGGCGTTCACGCTCGGTGACACCGACACCATCCTGAAGATGCTCGGCTTGATCGATGCCGCGCTGGTTGCCTCGCTGGTGGTGATGGTCATCATCTCGGGCTACGAGAATTTCGTCAGCCGCTTCGACGACCAGGACGGCGGTGTGCACTGGCTGGGCACCATCGATGTCGGTTCGCTGAAGGTCAAGGTTGCCTCGACCATCGTCGCCATCTCGTCGATCCACCTCTTGCAGGTGTTCTTGAACTCATCGTCCTACACGACCGACCAGTTGATGTGGCTGACCATCATCCATCTCGCCTTCGTCGTCTCGGCGCTCATGCTCGCCTATATCGACCGGCTGATGGGCCTGAGCAAAGGCAAGAAGGACGAGGCGTGAGCCTGCGCCCGCCGGACGTTGAATCAATCCCGCAGGAACGATGCCCTACCGCCTTGTTCGAGCAGGGCTTTCCCTGCGGGTGGCGAAGGGCTTGGCTCGACGCCCGTCGCGTCAAAACAAAGAGCTCTAGTAAATATTCCTGATCTTGCTGTCCGTGCGGGCAAACACCTCGTCGGGGACAAAAAAGTCGCCGGCCAGCGGCCCGGTCGCATCAGGCGCATAGATCGAGAAATCGCTGACGCCCTCGGCGCGCAGCACCTCTTCGTCGATGTAGAAGTTGCCAGTCGCTTCGCGCGCCGGCCGCATAAAGATGGCATGCGCAGCATCGGCCATGATGTCGGGCAAACGGCTCATTGCCGCCACCGTCGCGCCGCCCAGCAGATTGCGCACGGCTGCCGTGTCGATGGTCGAAATCGGCCACAGTGAATTGACGGCGATGCCGTCCTTGGCGAACTCGGCGCTCATGCCCAGCGTGCACATCGACATGCCGAACTTGGCCATCGTGTAGGCGACATGGTTCTTGAACCACTTGGCCTTCATGTCGAGCGGCGGTGCCAGATTCAGGATGTGAGGATTGCTGGCCAACTTCAGGTGCGGAATGCACATTTTGGACACCAGGAAGGTGCCGCGCGTGTTGATCTGATGCATCAGGTCGTAGCGCTTCATGTCGGTTTCCAGCGTGCCGGTGAGCTGGATGGCGCTGGCATTGTTGACGCAGATATCGATGCCGCCGAACTTTTCCACGGTCCTGGCGACCGCCTCGGCCACCTGTGCCTCTTCACGGATGTCGCACAGCACGGGCAGCGCCTTGCCGCCGGCCTGCTCGATCTCTTCTGCCGCGCTATAGATTGTGCCGGGCAGCTTCGGATGCGGTTCGGCGGTTTTGGCCGCGATCGTCACATTGGCGCCGTCGCGCGCCGCGCGCAGCGCGATCGCCAGCCCGATGCCGCGCGATCCGCCGGAGATGAACAGCGTCTTTCCCTTGAGCGACATTTCCTTGCGCCTCCCTTGCAACACGTCAGACGCGAAGCTTTGCGCGGCGGGCGACCACAGCGCAAGACCCGACACGCCGGACACCGCGTTACGCAGCGTAGGGTTTATGACTAAACCAGCACCAGCCCCTGCCGCATCGCAGTGGCAATCGCGTCGGTGCGGTTGGCGGCACCGAGCTTGATCAGGATTGCGGCGACATGGAACTTCGCGGTGTGCACGGAAATGTTCAGCCGCCGCGCGATCACCTTGTTGGGTGCGCCCTCGGCCAGCAGCGCCAGCACTTCCGCCTCGCGCGGCGACAGCGAAGGACGGACGGCATGCTCGTCGGAGGCTTCATCTTCGAACGGCTCGCCATCGCCAGTATGGAAATCCTCATGGCGTCCGGTTCTGCGCTCGCCCGATACCCGATAGCCGGCCGCCGCCAGCCGCGCCGCCGCAGCGATCAACAAATCGTCCGCGCCCGTTTGGAGGACGGCCAACACCTCGCCCGCGGGCCGTTCGCCAGCGCGTCCCGATAGCAGAACCCGGGGAATGGCGGCCGGCACGGCACCGCCGCTGCTGTCGTCAACGATGGCGACGTCAGCCCTGCCGGCCACCACCGGCAGCAGGTCATCGCTCGCGGCCAGCGAGGCCGCCAAGCGCTCGGCGCGCGACGCATCGCCAAGCGCAATCAGCACCACCAGCCGCCGCGAGACGGCACCGTCATGCATGATCCGGTCGCTGGTGAGCGTGTCCATCACTCCTCTCAGGAAAGCGGCTTTTCGCCGATGGTCAGCCCGACATCGCGCTGTTCGCCGCCGCGCACCACGCCGAGCGTCACCGAAGCGCCCGCACTGTCTGGTCCGAGCCTGCGGATCAGGTCGCGCGGGCCATGCACCGCCTCACCGTTCCACGCCACGATGATATCGCCGAGAGAGAGACCGGCGGCCTTGGCGGGACCATCGTCATCGAGGCTCATCACCATCGCGCCATGCGCGTCGCGGTCGCGTACCGGATGCAGGCCGGCGCCGAGATAACCGCGCGCGACATGGCCCTTTTCGCGCAGCGTCGCAACCGCCCGCTCGATCGTCTCGTAAGGCATGACCAGCGCCCGGTGGCGCGGCCCGAACAGCAGCATGCCGATCAGCGCACCCTTGGCGTCGAGAACCGGGCCGCCCTCGAAACGGCCGCCGGCACCGACGGCCAGATTGATGCGCCGGTCGATGGTGCCGCCGCGCATCGAGCGCCAGGCCGGACCGACTTCGCCTACCGAGCCCGAAACGGCCAGAGCCGACCCGTTGCTATTGCCGATGGCGATGGCAATGTTGCCTGGCCGCACCGCGTCAGCCCTGGCCAACGGCACGGCGTTGATGGCCGTAGCCGGCTTCAGCAGGGCAACGCCAGTCGACGGATCGCGGCCGACCAGTTCTGCCTTCACCGCCTCACCCGAGGCCAGCGTCAGTTCGATCTCCTCGCCGGCCTCGACAGCCTCCTCGGCGGTGACGAAATAACCGTCACGCCAGTGGAAGGCGCTTGCCGTGCGGTGATGATGCGTGGCGAAGCCAGCCGTTGCCGCTGCCGCCTGGGCGGCGAGATCGGCGATGGCTTGCGAAAACGCACTCAGATTGAAATCGCTCATATTGGTCTCCTGGGTTCATCCATGCCCCAGATATCGCTCGACAGCGCGTTCAGAGGTACTCGCCTGAAGGCTAGTTGCCGGTTTGACTGGCCATCTGGTCAGGTCGCGGCGGTTCCAGCCGCTCCGCACATATAGTGCGTGTCGCCCAAAAGTGCTCAGCGGTTTTGGGACAACGACGCGCACAGGAAAAAAATCATCCTTTCGCCCGAAAAATACGGAGCCCTTCCATGGCCCTCGCCGCAGCCAAATTCGAACCTGACGATACATTGCTCGACGCATATTCGACGACCGTTGCGGACGCCGTCGACCGCATCGGCCCGGCCGTCTGCCGCATCGAACGCGTCGGCGGCCAGGGCGGTCACGGCTCCGGCTTCGTCATCGCGCCGGACGGACTGGTCGTCACCAATTTCCACGTCGTCGGCGATGCCAGGACAGTGCGCGTCTCGATGCCGGACGGCGCCTCCCGCGAAGGCCGCGTGCTCGGCCGCGATCCCGACACCGACATCGCGCTGGTGCGCGCCGACGGCAGCTTTGCCGATGTCGCACCGCTCGCCGATTCCAAGCGGCTGCGGCGCGGCCAGATCGCCATCGCCATCGGCAATCCGCTCGGCTTTGAATGGACCGTCACCTCCGGCGTCGTCTCGGCGCTCGGCCGCTCCATGCGCGCCTCGACCGGCCGGCTGATCGACGACGTCATCCAGACCGACGCAGCGCTCAACCCCGGCAATTCCGGCGGGCCGCTGGTTTCGTCGGCCGGCGAGGTGATCGGCGTCAACACCGCCATGATCCATGGCGCGCAGGGCATCGCCTTCGCTGTCGCCTCCAACACCGCCAATTTCGTCATTTCGGAGATCATCCGCTTCGGCCGTGTCCGCCGCGCCTTCATCGGCGTCTCGGCCGACACTGCCAGTTTGCCGCGCCGCGCCGCCCTGTTGTCGCAAGTCTCGACCAGCACGGCGGTTCGCCTGCGCAGCGTCGAGAAGGACGGCCCGGCGGCCAAGGCCGGCCTGAAAGAAGGCGACATCATCGCCGCCATCGACGGCCGTCCTGTCACCGGCGTCGACGACCTGGTGCGCATGCTCGACGCCGAACGCATCGGCCGCGAGACGCTGTGCACCGTCGTGCGCCGCACCGGTGTCAGCCAGGTGACGGTGACGCCGGTGGCAAGGGCCAGTTGAGGCGGGCGCTCAGGCTCCCGCCACCCCTTCCGCATACTGCGCCAGAAACGCCTCGCTCGGCGGGATCGGCTTGATGACGTCGATCAGCACGCCATTGGGGTCCTTGGTGATGAAATGGCGCTGGCCGAAGGGCTCGTCGCGCAGCGAGCGCAGGATCGGCAGGCCGGCGGCGACGACGCGCTCATAGACAGCGTCCGGGTCGCGAACCTCGAAATTGATCAGCAGGCCCGAAGCGCGGCCCCGCCCCTCTTCCGGGATGGTCTCATGGTCGCCCTGGACGATGCCGAGATTGACTCTTCTGTCCTCCCCCGATTGCAGATGCACATACCAGTCGCTTTCGAACAGGGGCTGGAAGCGGAAATGCTTCACATAAAAGGCCGCCGTGCCGGCGACGTCGCCGGTCATCAGCACCGGGTAATAGCTCGTGGTCTTCATCTTTCCTTCTCCCGTCAATTAACATACAGTCTGCATGTAAACCGAATTAACATACAGGCTGCATGTATGCAACAAGATTTCGCGCGTCGTTCCAACCGCGACCGCACCGAAGCCACGCGCGCCCACCTGATTGCCGCGGCGCGAAAGCTGTTCACGGAGAAATCCTATTCCGAGACCGGCACGCCGGAGATCGTCGCCGCCGCCGGCGTGACGCGCGGCGCGCTCTACCATCATTTTGCCGACAAGCAGGCACTGTTTGCTGCCGTGGTCGAGCAGGAGGCGGCAGCGGTCGCCGAGGAGATCGAGCGCGCCTCGCCGCCATCGCTGTTTGCCCATGACGCGCTGATTGCCGGCTCCGACGCCTATCTCGCCGCCATGCGCGCGCCCGGACGCACGCGGCTGCTGCTGCTCGACGGCCCGGCCGTGCTTGGCCGCGCCGCCATGGACGCGATCGACAATCGCCACGGCAACCGCTCTCTGCGCGAAGGGCTGGTCGCGGCGATGCGGGCGCAGACGATGACGAGATTGCCGGCCGACGCGCTGACAGCACTGCTCGGCTCCGCCTGCGACCGTGCCGCCCTGGCCATCGAGGCCGGCGCCTCAGCGCAAGATTACCGCGCCGTGCTCATGGCGCTGATCGATGGGCTGTCTCGTGCTCCTCATCCGGCACCTCGCCCGGTTCGAACTCGTTGAAGCAGCCGAGCTGGCGCTTGAACTGGTCGATCAGCCAGGCCGCCGCCGGCTTCGGGCTGCGATCGCTGCGATGCATGGCAAACAGCGGCGAGCTCACCTCCCTGAAGGATTCGAGGTCGATCTCGACCAGCCGGCCGCTCGCCAGGTCGTCTGATATCAGCC
>NZ_RZPF01001350.1:0-481 GCF_004022735.1 Mesorhizobium sp. M7A.F.Ca.AU.001.01.1.1 | reverse complement strand
CATATCCGTGCTCGGTGCGGTCCTGCAGGATGCGAACCAGGCGGCGCGTCAGCCGCGAAAACAATTCGGTGGCGTCGAGCGGGTCGACGACCGCCGGTGCTTCCGGATCGAAGAAAACCACCAGATCGATGTCCGAGGAAAAATTCAGCTCATGTGCCCCGAGCTTGCCCATGCCGAGCAGGATCCAACCCGACTGTTTCGACGGGTTGTCGACATCCGGCAGTTTGAGTTTGCCCTGGCCGTGCGCGTCGCGCAGCAGGAAGTCGACGGCGGCACGGGTACAGGCGTCAGCGAGGTCGCTCAACCGCCGGACCGTCAGCGCCGTTTCGGCCTCGCCGGCAAGATCGGCCAGCGCGATGAGGAAATGCGCCTCCGCCTTCCACTGGCGCAGCTCCATCATCAGGCCGGATTCCGAAAGGGTCTCCGCCAAATGCGCCAGTGGAAGGCGGAGGCGCATTTCCTCATCGCGCTGGCCGATCTT
>NZ_RZPF01001349.1:0-489 GCF_004022735.1 Mesorhizobium sp. M7A.F.Ca.AU.001.01.1.1 | reverse complement strand
CCACATAATATTGCACGGCCGCCCAAACGAAAACGGCGGAGATTTCTCTCCGCCGCTCAATGCCTTGAAATGCCGTTGGGTCAGTTATCGATATCGACATTGACCGGTTGGGCGTTGCCGCTGTCGGCCGGGGCCGCAGCCACCTCGCCGGCGTCGGTCCCGGAACTGGCATTGTCACTACCGCCATCAACCTGATCGGCGTTGACGCGCGGGCGGCGCGGACGACGCGGACGACGGGCAGCACCGCTTTCGGCGGCCGCCTCGTTGAGTTCGGCCTGGGCGGCAAGACCTGCCGGGGAAAGGTTCTCGAACGACGGAGCCGGTTCGGCCGGCGCCACAGATTCGGTCGGCGAAACGGCTTCGCCCTGGACCGGGATCTCGTTGCCCTGGGGCTGACCACCTTGCTCGGCGGACGATGAAAAGTCGCGCTGGCCGTTCTGGCCATAGCCGCCATTGGGGCGGCGATCACGATGGCGCCCGCCATTGTTG
>NZ_RZPF01001348.1:0-492 GCF_004022735.1 Mesorhizobium sp. M7A.F.Ca.AU.001.01.1.1 | reverse complement strand
AAGCACAATCGCTTCGTCGCCTATAGTCAGCCGGAATAAAAGTTGAGCCTTTTTTTTGACGCATGTCGGTTTCCCAAAAACCGCTGCGCACTTTTAAGCGACATGCGTAGGGATTAAACAGGCCTCCGGAAACGTTTCTTCGACGTAGTCGAAGCCCAAACCGGAGGAACCACCATGCGCAAACTGCTTCTCGCCACCGCGGCCATCCTGATCGCAGCCGCGGGCGCCGCTTACTCGCAAGATGCCAAGATGAGCTTCTTCGTCACCAGTGTCGGTTCCGGCAAGGGTGCCGACCTCGGCGGCCTCAAGGGTGCTGACGCGCATTGCGCATCGCTGGCGGAAGCCGCCGGCGTCACCGGCAAGAGTTGGGCCGCCTATCTGTCGACCAGCGACACCGACGCCCGCGACCGTATCGGCAAGGGGCCGTGGGTGAACGCCAAGGGCGTCAAGATCGCTGACGACGTCGCCTCGTTGCACAGCGATGCCAACGGC
>NZ_RZPF01001347.1:0-492 GCF_004022735.1 Mesorhizobium sp. M7A.F.Ca.AU.001.01.1.1 | reverse complement strand
ATCGCAAGCCGATCCGCGTTTCGGTCGGCGCCGCGCTCAAGATCCCGTTCGCATCGTTCACCGACACCGCCGGCTTCACAACGATGCTCGCCCGACGTGGCTTCGAACAATTCGCGCTCTCGCCCCGCGGGGAGACCGACATCCGCGATGCGCAGCGCAGCGAGCGCCTGGCGCTCTATCTCGGCACCGAGGGCGAAGGCTTGCCGGACGACCTGCTCGCAAGCCTGCACGACGTGCGGATCACCATGGCGGAAGGCTTCGACAGCCTGAATGTCGCCGCGGCTTCAGCCATCGCGCTGCATCATTTTTCGGCTAGAGCAATTCTAGGAAAAGTGTGAAGCGGTTTTCCGTCCAGAATTGCCTCAAAGCAAAGAGTTAGGGCATTTCGCCGTTTCCGTGAAACGGTGAAATGCTCTAAGGAGACCTGATCTCAGCTTGTCGCGTCAGCCTTCTGCAGCGCGCGCACGCGGTCGGCAAGACTGCGGTCACCGT
>NZ_RZPF01001346.1:0-497 GCF_004022735.1 Mesorhizobium sp. M7A.F.Ca.AU.001.01.1.1 | reverse complement strand
CGTTATAGCATCCTCATCATGGTCAATTTGCCCCGCGATCGTATGGATCAAGTCGTCAAGCGTTTCGAGATGCTCGAAGCGCAGATGTCGGCCGGCCCGGCGCCGGACGCCTATGTGCGCATGGCGTCCGAATATGCCGAAATCCAGGACATGGTGGCCAAGGTCAGGGCGCTGCGCGCGGCCGAGCATGAACAGGCCGACCTCGAAGCCATGCTTGCCGACAGGGGCACCGACGCCGAGATGCGGGCGCTGGCCGAGGCCGAGCTGCCAGGGGTCGAGGACCGCATCGAGGCGCTGCAGAAGGACATTCAGATCCTGCTGTTGCCCAGGGATGCCGCCGACGACAAGAACGCCATTCTCGAAATCCGCGCCGGCACCGGCGGCGATGAGGCCGCGCTTTTCGCCTGCGACCTGTTTCGCATGTACGAACGCTACGCCGCCGAACGCGGCTGGCGTTTCGAGACCGCCTCGGCCAGCGATGGCGATGCCGGCGGCTA
>NZ_RZPF01001345.1:0-497 GCF_004022735.1 Mesorhizobium sp. M7A.F.Ca.AU.001.01.1.1 | reverse complement strand
GGCGAAAACGCCGATGTTCAGGCCGTACTCATTGTCGAACTGGAAGTGTTTGGCGGCATTGAAATCCAGGCTGATGGCGGCCGAAAAATCATTGGCATCGAAGCTCGGGCCCGGGCCATTCAAGCCGCCGCCGCTGATGTTGTAGCCGTCATGCTCGGTATGGGCGAACTGGCCGGAGGCAAATACCCCGAAGCTTTCCGAAACCGGCACCATTCCAGATCCGGATGCGGGCGAAAGGTTGAGGTCAGCGTCGAGCGCGTCGCGGTTTATGCCGTAAAGAGCCTCGATTGCCACCGTGACCGCGCCGGCGTTGGTGGCACTGGTCGGCGCCGCCGCAATGCCAAAATTGACTGGCGTGGCACGCAGGAACACGCTGCCATTCGGGCCTGTGACGATCGCATAGGTGAAAAGCGAACCCGGTGTGCCGGGCACGCCTGCGACGCTGAACGTCCCGGTGACCGGGCCGTTGGCCGAAACAATGAGCGGTATGTCGGCTG
>NZ_RZPF01001344.1:0-498 GCF_004022735.1 Mesorhizobium sp. M7A.F.Ca.AU.001.01.1.1 | reverse complement strand
TCTCAAGGACCGTGAGCGGGGCAGTCCGCAAAGTGCCCTGGAGATCGCCGCCCGTGAAGGGCGAGTTGAGCGCGAAGGCTGGCGTATACGCAAAGACGGAACTACGTTCTGGTCCCACGTGGTCATCGACGCCATTCGGCACGAGGATGGCGAACTCCTGGGGTTCGCGAAGATCACACGCGACATTACGGAGCGGAAGAAGGCGCAGGAGTCCTTGGATCAGGCCCGTGAGGCCCTTTTCCATTCACAAAAAATGGATGCGGTCGGCAAGCTAACGGGCGGCGTCGCCCACGATTTCAACAATTTGCTGATGGCGATTCTGGGAAGTCTTGAGCTGCTCCGCAAACGGCTTCCCGACGATCCACAATTGCTGCGTCTTCTCGACAACGCGGTGCTCGGCGCGCGACGGGGAGCGTCCTTGACGCAGCGCATGCTGGCCTTTGCCCGGCGGCAGCAACTCGATCCAAAGCCTGTCGATTTGATAGGGCTCATACACGG
>NZ_RZPF01001343.1:0-502 GCF_004022735.1 Mesorhizobium sp. M7A.F.Ca.AU.001.01.1.1 | reverse complement strand
GCGCCGGCCCGGAAGGCGGCGGCGCCGTCGCTCGGCGCGCCGGCGTTTGTGATCGCCCAAGCCGGAACGGAGGGCGGCGCACCCGAGCTGGCGGTCGCGGGATCAAGGCGAATCATGATTTGGAGGGTAAAGTGCCGGTGCGCTTATGGCCATGGCTTTCGCGCAAAAACGCACAGCCTGTCGTGCAGATATAATGAATGATAATGTTGCATTATCGTTCGTTACAAGCCATGCTAGCAGAATGGCCCCTATCGTCGACCTGAGCCGCGAAAATCGTCCTGAGGACAGCTCAGTGCCGTCCCACAGCACGACCGCGATCGCCAGCACCTCCCCTCCCTCGCCTCCAGCCGACGACTTGCCTGATATTGTCGATATCGTCATGGAAATGGCGCAGGCACCCTGCGAGCCGCAAAACGCCCCTCCCCTGCCGGCGCACCTGGAAGGGCTCGCCGAGCGCGCGCGCGATTACGTCGAGGCAGCAAGCTCGGCGAGCCCTTCCAGG
>NZ_RZPF01001342.1:0-507 GCF_004022735.1 Mesorhizobium sp. M7A.F.Ca.AU.001.01.1.1 | reverse complement strand
GCAATCGGTCGGTCTGGCGACGTTCCTTCTTGGTCGGGCGGCCGCTGCCGGCCTCGCGCAGCCCCGGAATTGCATCGGGAGGGGCTTCGCCCTTCGGTGCGGGCGGTGGCGACATATCCTCGTAGAGCGTACGGGCTTCCTCGGCCGGGCCGCGTCGCGCACCCGCGCCGAGGACCTTCCAGATGAAGATGCGCCGCTCGAGCGTGATGGTCAGGACGTCGCCTGGCTTGACCTGATCGGAAGCCTGCGCTGCTTTGTCGCGATTGATGCGGACCCGGCCGGCGACGACCAGTTTCGCCGCCAGCGAGCGCGATTTCACGACGCGGGAGAAGAACAGCCATTTGTCGATGCGCTGGCGGCCTTCGGCAACCATCGAAGCGAGCCGGGTTCTACTTCTTCAATTGGTCGCGCAGAGCGGCGAGCTTGGCGAAGGGCGAATCCGGATCGAAACGCACCGGGCGCTCCTCGCGCGGCTTTGGCTGGAAGGCGGGGTTGCCGCCTTGCGGA
>NZ_RZPF01001341.1:0-508 GCF_004022735.1 Mesorhizobium sp. M7A.F.Ca.AU.001.01.1.1 | reverse complement strand
AATGGCTGCCGGAAGGCGTCAAGGTCAAGGTGATGCCGTTCGACACCAAGGCAATCGTCGCCAAAACCGACGCCGACAAGGCGAAGTTCTCGGAATTGTTCGGGGGCTGAGCCGGCAATCCAGTCAGGGGTGCCGTCCCAGCGGTATCCCTGACGGGCAAAACCCCGATCGCATCGGCTGATCGACCCCAGGAAACGCAATCATGTCAACACGGATCAGGGAAAGCCGGGGCCAGGAAATGGTCCTGACGGCGGCGGTAGCCATCGTCATCGTCCTGCTTTCCCTGCTGCCGATGCTGCGCCTGATCAAGGAGATCGTGGCGCCCGGCGGCACGCTGTCGACCGTCGCGATAAAGGCGGGGCTCGCCAGTCCGGCGACCTGGATCGCCACCTGGCACACACTGGTCGTCGGTATCGGCGGCACCCTGCTTGCGGTGCTGTCTGGAACGCTGGTGGCCGTCCTCGTCACTCTGACCGATATCCGCGCTCGCAGCGCCATGGTGCTCTGT
>NZ_RZPF01000133.1:0-11193 GCF_004022735.1 Mesorhizobium sp. M7A.F.Ca.AU.001.01.1.1 | reverse complement strand
TCGCTTAACGGCATTGCATGAATCTTTGTGACAGCGGCTTTCCACATGCGAATGACGCAGTGCGAAAAATTGGGCTGTTCACGCGACTCCCGATCAATAGACTGAATTTGTTGCATGATTCGGAGCAGGATCATGCGACCGGGCGGTGGGGTCCGGTCTGGGGTCTTTGCGTCGAGAAGTCGTCTTTGCGCGAGGAAAGTCCTGGCCGTCCGAGTTCTAGACAAGATTGTTCGTTGTGTGTGCCCTCCCGCGGAGCGTGTGGCGGCGCTCGTACAGAACGACAGGAAGCATTCCATGGAACTTCTCGAACTCGAATTCTCCCGCGAAATCCATCCGGTGGATGTTATCGAGCAGGTGGCCCACAACAACGACTGGTCTTTCGAGCGGGCCGGCGACGACGAGATTTCGATCTCGGTTGCCGGAAGCTGGACCGACTATCACGTCTCCTTTTCGTGGATGGAGGATTTCGAGGCGCTGCACCTGGCCTGCGCCTTCGATATCAAGGTGCCGGAGACCCGCACGCTGGAAGTGATGCGGCTCTTGTCGCTGATCAACGAGCAGATGCTGTTTGGCCATTTCGACCTCTGGGAGCAGGAGGGCGCGATCATGTTCCGCCAGTCGCTGCTGCTGGCCGGCGGGGTCGAGCCGTCGAGCCAGCAGGTCGAAGTGTTGCTGTCGTCGGCGCTGGAAGCCTGCGAATGCTATTTCCAGGCATTCCAGTTCGTCGTCTGGTCGGGAACCTCGGCCAAGGATGCCCTGGCCGGTGTGCTGTTCGAGACCTACGGCAACGCCTGAGTCCCCGTTAAGGCAGACAAGACCAAGATGAGTTCGAACACCGAGCGCAAGCCCGAGATCAGTTTTGCCGATTTCGATCGTGTCGACATCCGCGGCGGCACGATCGTCGAGGCCGAGCCGTTTCCCGAGGCGCGCAAGCCCGCGTTCAAGCTGAAGATCGATTTCGGCGCCGGCATCGGTATCAAGAAATCGTCGGCGCAGATCACCAAATACTATACACCGGAGACGCTGATCGGCCGGCAGGTGTTCGCGGTGGTCAATTTCCCGCCGCGCCAGATCGGTCCATTCATGTCGGAAGTGCTCACTCTCGGCTTTCCCGACGAAGAGGGCGCCGTGGTGCTCGGCGCGATCGAGCGTAAGGTGCCGGATGGCGGGCGGTTGTTTTAGGGTCTCAACTGGGGATCGGAATCCCCCGCGAACCGGGATGGATTGATAATCCTTTCGGCAGATGCTTCAGCATGAATTTCATGCCATGTCGTGACAGGAGTGTCGCGCGTGGACATCATCCGCTTTTCCTGTCCGCGTCGACCAATTTCCTTATTCTGTAAAATTTGAACTGTTTGCCTTCGGCGATTAATTCAAGGTTGCCGTGTCGTGGCGGGCTGCGCTCCGGCGCGATTACCAGCAGATAGTCAAAGTCACGGGTCCAATGCGCTGCATACGCTGCCTCGACCGGTGGTAAAGCACCGGCGGCGTAGGCCTCCAGCTCAGACATCGGGATAGGCCCGCCTTGCGGTACGGTCAGGTTTGCCACTTCCGGCCGGGGCCTCACCGGCTGTTTTCCCGGATAGGTGAACAGCGTTGGCATCAGTGCATTGCGTGTGACTACAGCCAACGCGGCAGCATTGTACATTGGATAAAGGAGCAGATTCGTTGGCGGGTCGTCTGGGAGGCCATTCTGGCCGGTAAGGATTCGCGAACCCATTGGAATGGCGTCGAACGCGGTCATAAGGGCACGATATTCGCCGCGGCACGACAATTGGGCCCAGATCGCGATGCCACTGTTTGCAAGCCCGGCGCCAAACGCCAGCGCGACGAGAAGTGTTCCACGCGAGCCTTGCGGACGCTTGATCGTGACGAAGGCTGGCAGGATCAGAACAAGCGCCAGAAGGACGCGCCCGTCGACAAAGGCCGTGTCCGCAACGCGAAACGGCATGAGAATGAACAGGCACAAGAGCCCAAAGCCTATCCAGCAGCCGACGCGAGAGACCGCCACCATCCTGTGCTTCACCGCAAGGTAACTGAGAATGACCAGCACCACGGTCACGGCTGAGGAAGTGTATCTGCTGAAGCCGTTGACTTGAACCAGCGCCAACAATTTCGCCGACAGGGCCCATTCGGTTCCTTCGCCACCCACTTTGCCGCCGTAGGCGAGCGCCAGGGCGCCAACTGCGACGACCGGAGCAGCCATTCCGGCAACCAGCAAGATCGTGCGTTTCCAATTCTCAATATGGTCTGGCCAGCGGGAGAGTTCGTACAGCCCCACCACAATGCCATACAGGCCGAGGGCAAATAGGTGAGAGATATACAGAACCACGACGAAGACGGCGTGGATCGCAAGGCGCAGCGGCAAAGGTCTTTCCGCAAGCCAAATCCAAACCGCGATGGACCAAAGAACGATCCCGAGTCCAAATTCAAAATTCACGAATCCGAAAGCGAAAGGCATGGCGTAGAGGAAGAGCGAAGCGACGAAGCCGCTGAGGATCACACGCCCCTGTGCGGCCGCTCCGACGGCCATTGCCCCGCTGACGACCAGCATTTGCGAGACTAGATAGAAAAGCTTTGATGCCAGCTCGATCCCGATCAAGCGCCCAGCGAACGGGACGACGAGATCCATGGCTAGATTAGGGTAGGGTGCCCACGCGGCTTCATAGTAGGGATGGGCTTCGGGCGTACCGGCGCGCATCAGGATCGACATTCTTGCGAGATGATTTGGATAGTCTGCCATAGCGGGTATGTCGACGAGCAGTACGGGCAAGAAAGCCACCACCAGCAGAACTATCAGCAAGATACCTTCTGGCCTGATGAAATGGCTCGTGTAACTGTTGATTTTGTTGCTGGCTGTTGCTTCGAGCATGCCACAATGTAGGTAGAAATGGTAAATTTTGAGTCGCCGACAATTATCAATCTGACTTGGTCATGGCTCCGAAGTCGCACAATACGTCACGCCGAACCATCCCTTTGAAACAAGGTGCCGTGGCAGACTAACGGTTGATTGTGCGTCGCCGCGCTTTGTCATCCGTGGCGGTGTGTCAGCTTCGCCCTTGGATAACGAAAAGCACGATCAGGCCGCCAGCTTTCGCCGTGTGCCCAGTGCTTCCTCGACCGTATCGAGGAACATTTCCGCACAGGCCTTCCAGCTATAGCGCATGGCGCGTTCGCGGGCTTCGGCACGGTCGACGTTGAGCGCGGCGAGTGAGGCCTCGCGCAAATCGTTGGAGACCGCGCCGCCAAAACCATCGCCGACAATGTCGATCGGCCCGGTCACCGGATAGGCGGCAACCGGCGTGCCGCTGGCCAGTGCCTCGATGATGACGTTGCCGAACGTGTCGGTGCGGCTCGGGAAGACGAAGACGTCGGCCGACGCATAGATCTCGGCCAGTTCGTCGTTGGGGCGATGGCCGAGGAAATGCGCTTGCGGATATTTCGCCTTCAGCCTGGCAAGCTCGGGGCCTTCGCCGACGATCACCTTGCTGCCGGGCAGGTCGAGGTCGAGGAAAGCACCCAGGTTCTTTTCGATGGCGACGCGGCCGACGCAGAGGAAGATCGGGCCGGGGAAGCCGAGGTCCTTCTTCCTGTCCGGGCGGAAATGGTCGGTGTCGACGCCGCGCGTCCATGGCCGCAGCTTGGTGAAGCCGCGCGCGGAAAGGTCGTCGGCGAGCGACTGGGTGGCGACCAGCGTGCCCTGGCCGGAATTATGGAAATCGCGCAGCCAGCGATAGGCCCAGCTTTCCGGCACCGGCAGGCGGGCGCTGAGATATTCGGGGAAGCGCGTGTGATAGCTGGTGGTGAATGGACGGCCGGCATTGCGGCAATAGCGCCGCGCCATGATGCCCAGCGGTCCTTCGGTGACGATGTGGATGTGGTCGGCCTTGCCGGCGTCGATCAGGCGCGCGACATGGCCGGGCGTGGTCAGCGCCAGCCTGATGTCGGGATAGGTCGGCAAGGGCAGGGTGCGAAAGATATTGGGCGTCAGGAAATCCACCGCGACGTCGAAGGACTTCAGCGTCTCGGTGAGCCGCTCCAGCGTGTGGACGACGCCGTTGACCTGCGGGCGCCAGGCATCGGTGACCATCAGTATGCGCATGGCGGCCCTTTGCTTGAAAGGTCGACGGTTGCCTTGAGACGATGCCGGAACGGCGACCAGCCTGCTGCTCTCGCTTCGCTCCAGCGCACCCGGACAGGTACGGGGTCGAAGTGAGGCGGCAAGGCCGAATCAATTGAGGTCGCGCGCTTCATGCGCGCTCTTGATCATGGTTTCATGACGGGCGGATGAAGCCGTTTCCACTTTTCGCAATCGTGCCCGGTTATGCCGGAACCTTGATGATGGCGCGCAGTCCGCCGAGCGGGCTGTCTTCAAGAGTGATGTCGCCGCCATGGGAGCGGGCGATGTCGCGGGCGATCGACAGGCCGAGCCCGGTGCCGCTGGCATCGAGGTTGCGGGCCTCGTCGAGCCGCACGAAAGGCTTGAACACGTCTTCGCGTCGATCGGCGGGAATGCCCGGACCATCGTCGTCGATGGTGACCAGCAGCGAGCCGCGGCCATGGGTGGCGTTGACCTCCACCGTCTTGGCATAGCGGAAGGCGTTGCCGATGACGTTGGACATCAGCCGGGCAAAGGCATTGGGCCGCACATGCACATCGTGATCGCCGGCAAGCGTCGTCGACAGCTTACGCTTGCGCAGCCTGGCTTCCTCGTCGAGCTTTTCGAAATAGGCCTCGAGATCGAACCGTCCGGCGTCTTCCGAAGCTTCGCCGCGGGCAAAGGACAGATAGCCTTCGAGCATCGACTGCATGTCGTCGATGTCCTGGTCGAGCGCTGCCTTGGTCTCGGCCTTGCCGCCGGAAAGCGCCAGCTGCAGCTTGAAGCGAGTGAGGATGGTTCTGAGGTCATGGCTGACGCCGGTCAGCATGGCGGTGCGCTGTTCGATCTGGCGTTCGATGCGCTCGCGCATCTGCATGAAGGCAAAGCCGGCGCGGCGAACCTCCTCGGCGCCGCGCGGCCGGAAATCGCGCGGCATCGGCCGGCCCTTGCCAAAGCTTTCGGCGGCTTCGGCAAGCATCAGGATCGGCCGGATCTGGTTGCGCAGGAAGGGAATGGCGATCATCAACAGCACCAGCGAGGTGCCGACCATCCAGATCAGGAAGATGTGGGTGTTAGAGGCATAGGCCTGGCTGCGGCGCACGAAGACGCGCAGCACCTTGCCCTCGAGCTGCACGCGTACCTCGACGATGTTGGAGTTGCCGACCGTGTCGATCCAGAACGGGCGGTTGATCTGGCGGGTGATCTCGGACGAGAGAACATCATCCAAAATCGAGAAAAACGGCTTTGGACCGGGCGCGGGGAGTGGGTCGGGCGGCAAGAGGTCGACCTTCAGCTGCATGCGGTCCTGGGCGATGCGGATTATGTTGGTGTAGTCGGCATCGCGCGGATAGGTCTCGATCAGGTCGATGATGGCGGCGATGTCGCGCACGGTGGCCTGCGACAGGCGCTGCGTCACGGTTGCCCAGTGACGTTCCATGAAGACGAAGGCGACGACCGATTGCAGCAGGATCATCGGCGCGATGACGATGATCAGCGAGCGGGCATAGAGCCGCTTGGGCATATAGAGCGAGACGAGGCGCCAGAAGCGGTTCCAGGCGCGCGGCACCGCCTTCAGCGTCCGCGCAGCGCGTGCGCTCAAGCCGCCATTGCCCGGCTGTTCCAGTTCCGTGGTTGCCATTCGCTCTTTTCGCTTGCCCGCAGCCGTTCAGCCGGCCGCAGGCGGCATTCTATTCCACGCTGAGCCGATACCCAATACCGCGTACGGTCTGGAGCCAGACCGGATTGGACGGATCGCGCTCGATCTTGCGGCGCAGCCGGTTGATCTGGACGTCGATGGTGCGCTCGCCGACTTCCGAATCGTCGCCGACAAGCTCGTGGCGGGGTATCGTCTCGCCCGCCCGCGCGGCGAAGATCGCCAGGATCTCCTGCTCGCGATCGGTCAGCTTCAACGCCTCGCCGCCACGCTTCAATTCGCGCCGGGCGATCTGGAACGTGTAGGGGCCGAAGACCAACTGCTCGACCTTGGGCGTGGTCGCCGGGCCACCGCGGCGCAGGATGTTGTTGATGCGCAGGATCAGCTCGCGCGGATCGAACGGCTTTGGCAGATAGTCGTCGGCGCCAGCCTCCAGCCCTGAGATGCGGCTGTCGGTCTCCGACAGCGCTGTGAGCATCAGGATCGGTACGTTCTTTTCGGCCCGCAGCGACTTGGTCAGGTCGACGCCCGTCTCGCCGGGCATCATGACGTCCAGCACCAGAAGGTCGAAGTCGAGGCCGGCAAGCTTGCGCCTGGCTTCGCCGGCATTGCCGGCAACGGTGACGCGAAAGCCATTTTCGGTCAGATACTGCTTGAGAAGATTGCGGATGCGGGTGTCGTCGTCGACGACAAGCAGATGCGGCGCGTCGTCGTCCGGCGCGGCCGCGTGATCGACCCGTTCAGTGCTCTCCATGGCTTTTCCCTGACATTTTTGCGGACCCAACGTCGATCTGCGCCCTCAGTTCCGGATTGACCATCGCTTCGAGGAACCGTTCCACCAAGGTCCGTTCGGTTACTCCGGAATCCCCCAATGCAGCATGGATGCGGCGCGACTGTGGCCGCGCCAGCGCCAGCGCCAGCGCACGGCCTTTGGCTGTCGGATAAAGTTCGCGCTGGCGGCGGTCGCGCGGACCTTGCAACTGCACGATATGGTCGGTGTCGATCAGTTGCTTGAGCACACGGGCCAGGCTCTGCTTGGTGATCTTCAGCACGTCGAGCAGTTCGGCGACCGTCAGGCCCGGCCTGCGGTTGACGAAATGCAGCACCCGGTGGTGGGCCCGGCCGAAGCCGTAATCGGCCAGGATCTGGTCCGGATCGGAGGTGAAGTCGCGATAGGCAAAGAAGAGCAGCTCGATGATGGCGAAGTCGATGCCGTCCTCGACCGACATTGCGGTCCTGATCGGTTTTCCGGCGGCTGGGCTTCGATCCGTCATTATTTCTCCGTGGGAAAGAGAGATTATGTCAGTACTATTGACGTAATTTCCCTGCAATGGTAATTTTTGACAAGCTTTTGGGCGGATTGCGAACGAAAAGGCAAGGGAAGCCGGTTTTTCCGGAATTTCCTAAGTTTGCCAGAGCGCAATTATCCGCCTACGCTCCACCATAAAAGCCGCTTTGGGCGGCCGACACGAAACACACAACGATACAACTATCCGGGCTGCCGCCCGTGGGAGGTTACCATGGCATCCGTTCCCTTCGATCAACTCGATGGCTTCATCTGGATGAACGGCGAATTCGTCCAATGGGGTGACGCCAAGATCCATGTGCTGACGCACGGGCTGCATTACGCCAGCGCTGTTTTCGAGGGAGAGCGCGCCTATGGCGGCGAGATCTTCAAGCTCAACGAACACACCGAGCGCCTGCATGAATCGGCACGCCTGCTCGGTTTCAAGATCCCCTATTCGGTGGCCGAGCTCAACGACGCCTCTTCCACGCTTCTCAAGAAGCAGGGTTTCCAGGACGCCTATGTCCGGCCGATCGCCTGGCGCGGCAGTGAGCAGATGGGCGTCTCGGCGCAGAACAACCGCATCAACTGCGCCATCGCCATCTGGCAATGGCCAAGCTATTTCGATCCTGCGCAGAAGCTGAAAGGCATCCGTCTCGATGTGGCGGAATGGCGCCGGCCCGACCCGCGCACCGCGCCTTCCAAGTCGAAGGCCGCCGGGCTCTACATGATCTGCACCATGTCCAAGCACGCCGCCGAGGCCAAGGGCTATGCCGATGCCATGATGCTCGACTGGCGTGGCCAGGTCGCCGAAGCGACCGGAGCCAACATCTTCTTCGTCAAGGACGGCAAGATCCACACACCCAAGCCCGACTGCTTCCTCGACGGCATCACCCGCCGCACGGTCATCGGGCTGGCCAAGGATCGCGGCCTTGAGGTGATTGAACGCGCCATCCTGCCGGAAGAGCTGGAAAGCTTCGAGCAGTGCTTCCTGACCGGGACGGCAGCGGAAGTGACGCCGGTTTCGGAGATCGGGCCTTACCGATTCGAGGTCGGCGAAATAGCCAAGAATCTTATGAATGACTATTCTGCGGCCGTTCAGCCCAAGCACGCGATCGCCGCAGAATAACGAAAGTCACAGCTTTTTTAGGAAGTAGGGGCGGTTTTCGGGCCGCCCCTTTTATTTCAGCGTTTCTGCATTTGACTTTCGTCCAATTCGGCGTCTCATGATGGTGTCGGCCCGGGAGGCTGACAGCTATGGAGGGACTAATCATATGGACATGAACACGCTTCTTCCGATCATCATACAGGTGATTACTGGCATCATCGGTGGTCAGGCGGTCGGTGCGGCGCTCAAGACGGCGGCGATGGGTCAGCTTCCCAAAATCCTGGGCGGAGCCATTGGCGGCGTCGGTGGTGCGGCGATCCTCGGCAGCCTGCTGGGTGGCGGTGCGGTCGATCCGGCGGCTGCGGCAGCAGCAACGAGCGGTCTCGGCAGCGCGCTGAACCTGCAGAACATCGTCGGCGGCGCCGGCGGCGGCGCGATCCTGACCGCCATTCTCGGCGCGGTCATGGGCGCCATGAAGAAGTAAGCAGGCCGTTTCGGTCTTTTCAAATGGGCGGCTTCGGCCGCCCATTTCCGTTTTGGGGCTACTGACTGTTCGTCTTTCGAGGGTGGACGCCCTTTGTCCGCGCCTCTACATCACCCGTGAACATCGAAAGGACGATCATGGGTCAGCTCAATGCCGGCATCGTGCCGGTCACACCGTTCCAGCAGAATTGCACCATCCTGTTCGACATGGATGACAAGCATGGCGTCGTCGTCGATCCGGGCGGCGATATCGACAAGGTACTGGCGGTGCTGAAGGACAATGCGATCTCAGCCGGAGCTATCTGGATAACGCATGGCCACATCGACCATGCCGGCGGTGCAATGGAGTTGAAGGAGGCGCTCGGCGTCGAGATCATCGGTCCGCATGAGGCCGACAAGTCGCTGCTCGACAATCTGGAAAACCAGGGCAAGCGCTACGGCATCGCCGGAGCGCGCAACTGCGTGCCCGACCGGTTCCTGGCCGAAGGCGAGACCGTGTCGTTCGGCGGCCATGTGTTCGAGGTGCTGCACTGCCCCGGCCATGCGCCCGGTCACGTCGTCTACTACAACCGCGCAGCCAAGTTCGCCCATGTCGGCGACGTGCTGTTCCGCGGCTCGGTCGGCCGCACCGACCTGCCGGGCGGCGACCACACGGCGCTGATCGCTTCGATCAAGGACAAGCTCCTGCCGCTCGGCGACGACATCGGCTTCATCTGTGGCCACGGTGCCGGCGGACGTTTTGGCGAGGAGAGGCGGACCAATCCTTTTTTGACTTGAACCAGGCTCGGAACCGTAGCTGTTTTTCATCAGCCTCAAGCAGACCGTTGACATTGTAGAGACCACAACAAAAAAGCGCTGGCCTTGCGGTCAGCGCTTTTCTGTTTTGGGGCAGGGAAGCCCTTGGTTAGTTGGCAGTGCAGAAATGCTGTTCGCCGTCATTGCCGGTGAACGTGCCGGTACGGGAATTGAAGCTGCGGTAGCGGTCCGAGCAATATTCGTACCAGTCACGCGTCCACGGTTCGGCATAACGATTGGCGTAGACCACCCGCGGCTCCGCATAATAGCGGCGGACCGGGGCCGGGCGCACCACGACGTCACGATCGTAGTAACCGTCATCGTAGTAGCGGTCAGCGTCGGGCGGCGGGCGGTCATTGGCCAATGCGCCACCGATCAGCGCCCCGGCCGCGAGGCCGAGCACGCCGGCGGCAATGGCATCGCCATTGCCATGATGGCCATGATGACGGCGCCAGTCGCGCGCATTGGCGGCGGGCAAGGCCGTGAGCGTGGTGGCGGCCACGGCAGCGGCCAGGACGGCGGTTTTGAAAATTCGGTTCATGTCGGTCTCCTTCGTTCCGGCCCGTGCAGTTTCGGGGATGCGGTCCGGCTTTACCGAAGACTAATATGCGACCGTGGCTGAACGGGGGCTGAACGGATTTTAACGTGTTTATTCAAAACGGACGTCAAAAATCACAGGCTCTCAAGGGAGCGATCTGCCCGGGAGCGCCGGTTCGAAGCCGGCTCAGCCGACCGACAGGTTGACGGCCTTGGGACCCTTGCCGCGCTTATCCGGCTCGGTATCGAACGACACTTTCTGCCCATCCTCGAGGCCGGGAAGACCGGACGCCTGCACAGCTGAAATATGGACGAAAACATCCTTCGCGCCATCATCGGGCGTGATGAAGCCGAAGCCCTTGGCATGATTGAAGAATTTGACGGTGCCGGTCTGCGGCATGGGAAGCTCCTTTGTCCCATAAACTCCAGTCTCGGGCCGGCAAATGCCCGAGTGGAAATTTGTCCTTTATTTTAGCGTCATCGGCAAGAGAAAGTTTTGCGGGCGTCTAAAGCACGTTGCGGCATGCTTCGGGTCTTTGTTTTTATGCAAGTCGTTGCCCAGAACCCGGCCGCTTGGGCGACATCACTGGCCCGCGCCTTCGATAAGGAAAAGGCGCGACGAAGATCGCCGCGCCTTTCAAAATTCAGATCCCTCTCCAGGCCAGGTGCAGGCATGGAGCCTCCGTCGCACGTCTAAGTGACATGCGGCGCGCCGATGGCTCAGGCTGCGCGGAGGTTGACGGCCTTGGGGCCCTTGCCCATGCGGTCCGGCTCGACGTCGAAGGTGACCTTCTGGCCATCAACGAGCGTGCGCAAGCCGGAAGCTTCGATCGCGGAGATATGGACGAACACATCCTTGGCGCCACCATCGGGCGTGATGAAACCGAAGCCTTTGGTCGCGTTGAAGAATTTAACGGTGCCGGTCTGGGCCATTGGGGAAACTCCTTCACCCGTTCAGTCTTTGGTGGTCCCGCCCGCCGCCTGGCGCAAAGGGCAGTTCCCGGTGGTTGCTTCGGCAGTCATGCATTGGCGCATGGTCAAACCCCCCGCCGAAAACGGGGCCGTCAGAGATTCACAGTATCGGGGAAAGGTCGTCCAAAACGTTCCGCTCTCCGGGTCGCAAATGCCCGAACACGGAATTTATCGCACGGAAACGTGATGGTTGCAAGATACCGCCGCGGGCCGCCGTACTGGCGCGTCCCGACGCATCAATCGACTGACCTGAGCATCGA
>NZ_RZPF01001340.1:0-511 GCF_004022735.1 Mesorhizobium sp. M7A.F.Ca.AU.001.01.1.1 | reverse complement strand
GGACCACAGCATAGGTGCGAGCGACAGCTGGACGATTGCTTCCGATCAGAGCGTGTCCATAGGCGGCGGCCACACCGAGAGCATCGCGAAGGATCAAGGTTCGACGGTCGGCGGAGGACGCACCGCTTCGGTAGGCAAGGACGATTCGACATCGGTGGCCGGCGCGCATTCCCTCTCGGTCGGCAAAGACAGTGCCATTTCTGTCACCGGCAATGGCACGATCAAAATCGGCAAGAAGCTGGTCATCGACGCCGGTGACGAAATTCTCATCACAACCGGCTCGGCCAAGATCATGATGAAGAAAGACGGCACGATCGCGATCGAGGGCAAGGACATTTCGGTCAAAGGGTCAGGAAAGATCAGCATCAAGGCTTCTAGCGACATCACGATGAAGGGTTCGAAAATAGGGGAGAACTAGAGCATGGAAAAGGTTCGTGATCGCGTCGATGGCGTCGTAATTGGCCAGTTTCTCGGTTTCGGCGAAGACGGTCCTCTGGTAGTATTTCCGGGC
>NZ_RZPF01001339.1:0-516 GCF_004022735.1 Mesorhizobium sp. M7A.F.Ca.AU.001.01.1.1 | reverse complement strand
GCTGACAGCCTCCTCGAAAGCGTCGAAGGGCATGATCGGCACGACCGGGCCGAAGATTTCGCGCGTCATGATCGGCATGTCAGGCGTCACATCTGTCAGTACGGTCGGATTGAGCCAGTAGCCGCCATCGATGGGCGCCTTGGTCGGGCGTCCGCCGGCGAGAGCAAGCCTCGCGCCGCCCGCTACGGCTTCCGCAAGGACCGCCTCGACCTTTTCCAACTCTTCAAGACTGACTTTCGGGCCGATATCGGTATTTGCCTGCATCGGATCACCGACGACGAGCGACTTGGAGAACTCCACAAAGCGTGTGACGAATTGATCGTAAATCGAACGGTGAACGAGCGTGCGTTCGTTGCATATGCAGACCTGTCCGCAATTCATGTAGCGCGACGTGGCTGCGGAACGAACCGCCAGGTCGAGATCGGCATCAGCCAGGACGATGAATGGCGCCTTGCCGCCAAGCTCCAGCGAAACAGGTGTCAGATTGCGCGAAGCATTCGCCATGATGCGCTTGCC
>NZ_RZPF01001338.1:0-519 GCF_004022735.1 Mesorhizobium sp. M7A.F.Ca.AU.001.01.1.1 | reverse complement strand
GTTGGCAGTCACCGTGACCGTGCCGGTGCCGCTATTGGTCGCTTCGATGCCGGTCAGGCCCGACACCGCGCCGGTGGTCGTCACACCAACTGTGCCGGCGCCCGCCGCGTTGGTCTGACGCGCGATGATCGCCGTATTGCCCGTTGAGGACACCGCGCCGGCGTTCACCAACACACTGCCGCCGGTGGTGCGCGCGTAGACACCATTGCCCGACGTCGCGGTTACCGGACCGACCGTCTTCACCGTCGTCGAGCCGGAGCCTAAGTTCTCCGCGTCGACGCCGAATCGTGCGCCGATGGCACCATTGGCCGTCACGTTGATGTTGCCAGTTGCGGCAGCTGGGAAGATCGCGGTGACGATGCCGGCATTGCCCGACTTAATGTCGCCGTTCGCCAGCGCCGTGACATTGCCGGTCGTCGACTGCGCCTGGATATCGATGGCGTCCTTGCTGCCGGCCAGCGCCGTTACCGCGCCGGTGGTGACAGTGATGGCGCCGCCTGCGGCGGTATCGCGCACCAC
>NZ_RZPF01001337.1:0-519 GCF_004022735.1 Mesorhizobium sp. M7A.F.Ca.AU.001.01.1.1 | reverse complement strand
ATCGCGAATCGTCACCTTGGCGTCCGGAATGCCGTCCTTGATCAGTTTTTCGATGTCGTGGGCATCCATTGCCATGGCAAAATCCTGTTTCGAGCGGCCGGTAGCCGGCCATAAGATGAGAGTCGGGTGAGCCTAAAGCCTTTCCGGTCCGGATTGAAGCCGTTCTGTCCCGCCAACGGCCACACGGCTTCAGAGAAAGACTAGGCCGGTGGGCTTGCTTCATCCTCGGCAACGTCCTCGCGTGTCGAGAAAGCGCGGCCAAGGCTGAAGGCAAGCACATAGAGCGGCGCGTTGAGCAGCAGGCTGACAATGGGGAGATAGCTCGTCATTTGCCAAGCCGGCGAGAAGAACCCTTGGCCATGGCCGTCGCAGATGAGCGACGAGCCGTACTCCCACAACGCGCCCACGACCACCGTGCCGGCGAAAAGCTTGACGCAGGTGACGATGTGCCTTGCCCGTGCCGGATCCGGGAAAAGGCGGCCCCAGAGCACCAGGCAGATGATCGGGACCGCGTAGAGG
>NZ_RZPF01001336.1:0-525 GCF_004022735.1 Mesorhizobium sp. M7A.F.Ca.AU.001.01.1.1 | reverse complement strand
GGCACAAGATAACGGCATCGACATTCATGCCAGAGCCGAAGCACCGCTTGACGAGCGGCGCTTCGCCCCGCTAACACGTGGCGCGCCAAAATCGGCAGCCTGCCGATCGTTTTTCAAGAGGGGACACCCGTGACGCGGCAGAACTACTTCTTTACCTCGGAATCCGTTGCCGAGGGCCATCCTGACAAAGTCTGTGACCGGATTTCCGACGAGATCGTCGATCTGGTCTATCGCGAAGCCAAGAAGACCGGCATGGACCCGTGGAAAGTCCGTGTCGCCTGCGAGACGCTGGCCACCACCAACCGTGTCGTCATCGCCGGCGAAGTGCGCGTCCCGGAAACGCTGCTGAAGAAGGACAAGGCAGGCAACATCCTCAAGGATGCCGCCGGCCATCCGGTCGTCAATCCGGCCAAGTTCAAATCGGTCGCCCGCAAGGCGATCCGCGAAATCGGCTACGAGCAGGCCGGCTTCCACTGGAAAACGGCGAAGATCGAGGTTCTGCTGCACGGCCAGTCGCCTGACATC
>NZ_RZPF01001335.1:0-531 GCF_004022735.1 Mesorhizobium sp. M7A.F.Ca.AU.001.01.1.1 | reverse complement strand
GCCGTGACAGCCCCACCGCCCGCCAACTCGCGGGCTGGTCGGAACCACCGATCCGCGACGAGGACCGGCTGTGGCGGATCGTCGATGTGCTTGTGGAGATCGGCGCGCAGCGCGGCGTGTCGGCAGCGCAGGTGGCGCTGGCCTGGCTGCTTGGCCGGCCGTCCATCAGTTCCCTGGTGATCGGCGGCAGGACGGAAACGCAGTTCCTGGACAACATCGCGGCGGCAAGCCTGGTGCTTTCCGACGAGGAGCGCGCGCGCCTCGACGCGGTCAGCCGGCCGCCCTTGCTCTATCCCTACTGGCACCAGCAGCTGACGGCAAAGGACCGCTTTGGTGCCGCCGATCTGGTGATTGACCGAAGCGGCATCTGATCGGCAAATCGATGGCGATAGGTATCGCCGCCGCAATGATGGGCATGGCCCCATCATTGCGGCGCGCATCTTGCAAGCCTGGCCATCATCGACGCACTATCGCTTCAGCTGTTGTGTTTGACGGCTAATGCTCCTAGGCAGGACCAGAGCCGCGAGGCAG
>NZ_RZPF01001334.1:0-532 GCF_004022735.1 Mesorhizobium sp. M7A.F.Ca.AU.001.01.1.1 | reverse complement strand
ATTCGGTATTGACCTGCAGCCATTTGTCGAGGCCGGGCTCGGTGTCGGGCTTGATCGCGTCGGCCGGGCATTCCGGCTCGCAAACACCGCAGTCGATGCACTCGTCGGGATGGATGACGAGCATGTTCTCGCCTTCGTAGAAACAATCGACCGGACAGACCTCGATGCAGTCCATGTATTTGCATTTGATGCAATTGTCGGTCACGACATAGGTCATCGGTCGGCTCCGGGACGTCCCATTTTGTTGGGCTTTTTCCGTCAGGTAACGCCTTTGGCCGCTGCTTGCAAGGGCAGCCATTCCTGTCGGCATCAGCGTTTCGAAATGGAATTCCAGGCAGCCGGCGCCCCAGAGGCCGGCAGCGGCCGCCCGACCAAGAAGGAACGTCGCCAGACCGACCGATTGCTCGGCGAAGATTGATGCCTGGCGTCCAAAAACAGGCGGCGCTTGCCAGGATAACGACGTGTTTGAAGCAAAACTGAACCCGGCAAACAGGAAGCCCTGCATGAGGTCGCCGGCCTCTGGGGCGCCGGC
>NZ_RZPF01001333.1:0-534 GCF_004022735.1 Mesorhizobium sp. M7A.F.Ca.AU.001.01.1.1 | reverse complement strand
TAATAGATGCGCTTGAGCAGCAGGCGGCCGCCGGAATCATAGGCGTAGAACGCCATGCCGTTGGCGTGGCCGGTGAGCGGCGTCTTGCGGTCCAGCACCAGATCGCTGGCCGGATCGAAGCGATAGGTGGGATGGCCGGGCGGCGAAATACGCTTTTCGGCGGCGATGCGACTGGCAATGCCATCGGCCTGGTCGGGATCGACCGTCTGCGGCGTCAGACCGGCAAGGCCGAGCATGACGGCGCGGTCACTGCCGTGGCCGATGCCGGTATAGGCGAGTGACCCGTGCAGGCTGGCGCCAAGGCGGTCGACCTTCACACCCGCCGGGCGCGGCCAGTCATTTCCCGCGACCTCGTCGAGAAACCGCGCCGCGGCGGTCATCGGTCCCATCGTGTGCGAACTCGAGGGTCCTATGCCGATCTTGAACAGGTCGAAAACCGAAAGGAACACGCGGCGTTGTCTCCTGGAGTCAGGTCGAGGACTACATATAGGAATTCCCACGATGTTTCCGCTCTTTTGGAAATCGCGGCGCTGC
>NZ_RZPF01001332.1:0-536 GCF_004022735.1 Mesorhizobium sp. M7A.F.Ca.AU.001.01.1.1 | reverse complement strand
GGAAGGTGCTGCGCCGCTCATAAGCGCGCACCAGCGCGTCATGGACAAGGTCCTCGGCGTCGGTGCTGTCGCGCGTCAGCGAGCGCGCATAGCGGCGCAGCGAACCGAGCTGTCCTATGATGTCAAAGCGTGGCATCGGCGGTTTCATGTCCTGTTTACGGAACATGTGGGGATTTTAATCCCTGCCCTGCCAATTTTTTCCTTTGGAGGACATCGTTCGAATGCAACGATTGATGCCGGCATCAATCTTATCATCGGCATCGCCACGATGTGCCATGCCCGGTGGATCGTGCCTACTTCACACGCCTCTTCTCCAGCTTCCGCGCCAGCGTCCGGCGGTGCATGCCCAGCCGTCGTGCCGTCTCGGAAATGTTGAAGTCGGCCTCCACCAGCGTCTCGTGGATGCGCTCCCATTCGAGGTTCTTTATCGAGGTTGGCCGCTCGGCGAGCGGCACCGAAGCATTGCCCTCGACCTGGCCGAAAGCCGCTTCTATGTCGTCTGTATTGGCGGGCTTGGCGAGATACTGGCAGGCGCC
>NZ_RZPF01001331.1:0-540 GCF_004022735.1 Mesorhizobium sp. M7A.F.Ca.AU.001.01.1.1 | reverse complement strand
GGCCAAGGGTACGCAGGAAGGCACGCCGCATGCGTCCGGGATCGCCAAAACCGGCGGCTTCGGCGATGCGCTCAAGCGGGAGATGGCTGGTCTCGATCGCCGTGCGGGCCGTATCGAGGCGCATGCGCTCTACCGCCTTTGCCGGCGTGACGCCGGTCTCGGACGTGAAGGCGCGGGCGAAGTTGCGGGGACTCATGGCCGCGTGATCGGCCAGGCATTCGACGGTCAGCGGTTCGGCCAGGTTTGCCCGCACCCACTCGATCAGCGCGGCGAAGCGGCCGGTTCGCCCGCCCAGTTCGACGAAGGCCGAGAATTGCGACTGGCCGCCCGGCCGGCGCTGGTGCATGACTATCTGCTGTGCGGTGCGGCGCGCCACTTCAGCGCCAAGGTCATCTTCGACGAGGGCAAGCGCCAGGTCTATTCCGGCCGAGATGCCGGCCGACGTCCAGATGTCGCCATCCCTGATGAAAATACGCTCGGCATCCAGCCTGACCTTCGGGTAGCGGCGGTGGAAGTCGTGACTGCTGGCCCCGTGCGTGG
>NZ_RZPF01000132.1:0-11237 GCF_004022735.1 Mesorhizobium sp. M7A.F.Ca.AU.001.01.1.1 | reverse complement strand
ACCACGGCACGCTGCTGATCACCGGCTACAACCCGGCAACCGGCGTTGCGGCCTATCAGTACACGCTGACCAGCCCGACCACGGACGTTCCCGCAGTCACCGAGACCGACAGCTTCTCGCTCACCGTTTCGGACGGCACCTCGTCGTCGGCCCCGGCAGCCATCGTCATCGACATCGTCGACGACGTGCCCAATGCGGTCAACGACACCAACAGCATCAGCGAGGACGCGCTTTCGCCGGTCAACGGCAATGTGCTGACCAACGACCTGCATGCCAACAACCGGCCGGGCGCCGACACGCCGACGAGCTTCGTCAGCTGGGATGGCTCGACGACGGGCGCGCACGGCACCTTCGTGGCCAATCCCGACGGCACCTACACCTATACGCTCAACAACGCCGATCCGGCGGTGCAGGCGCTGGATGCCGGCCAGACGCTGACCGAGACCTTCAACTACACGATGAAGGATGCCGACGGCGACACCGATACGGCAACGCTGACCATCACCATCAACGGCACCAACGACGTGCCGCAGGTCGTCGTCGACCAGGGCAACCCGGCCGGCGCGCATGACCAGGTCTATGAAGCAGGTCTGGCGGCGGGTTCGGCGGCCGGCGACGGCAGCACGGTTGCGACAGGCACCTTCACGGTGTCGGACGCCGACGGGCTCGACGACGTGCAGAGCGTCACCATCGGCGGCGTCACGGTTGCCATTGGCAGCCTTAACGGTTCGGTCTTCCAGGGCGACCACGGCACGCTGCTGATCACCGGCTACAACCCGGCAACCGGCGTTGCTGCCTATCAGTACACGCTGACCAGCCCGACCACGGACGTTCCGGCAGTCACCGAGACCGACAGCTTCTCGCTCACCGTCTCTGACGGCACCTCGTCGTCGGCCCCGGCAGCCATCGTCATCGACATCGTCGACGACGTGCCGACGGCCCATGCCGACACCAACAGCGTTGTCGAGGGCGGGATCGTGCTCGGCAACGTGCTGAGCGACGGCACGGACGACGTGTTCGGCGCCGACGGTGCGGCGGCGGGCGGCGGCGTTGTCGGGGTCCGCGTTGCGGGCGGCGACACCACGACGGCGGTGACGACGGGCGTCAACACGGTGATCAACGGCAGCTTCGGCACGCTGACGCTGCAGGCCAATGGCAGCTACAGCTATGACGGCCTGCCCAACGTGGTTCCGCCGGCAGGCGCAACGGAGACCTTCGTCTACACCATCATGGACGGCGACGGCGACCTGTCGACGACGACCCTGACCATCAACCTGTCGGACAGCGGCCTTGCCGTCTCCAACGACGACCTGACGGTCAACGAGGCGGCGCTGCCGATCGGCAGCAACCCGTCGAGCACCGCCGAGACCATCGCCGGAACGGTCGCCGACAATGTATCGGGCGGCACCGGGCCCTACACCTACGCACTGGTGAGCAACGCCATCGGCGCGCACGGCACGCTGACCTTCAATGCCAACGGCACCTACAGCTACACGCTGACCTCGCCGGTCGACGGCGCCGACGCCAACAACGGCACCAACACCGTCAACAATGTCGAGACCTTCACCTACCAGGCCACCGACGCCAACGGCAACACGATCACCAACACCATCACCATCGACGTCACCGACGACGTGCCGACGGCCCATGCCGACAGCGGCAATGTCAATGAAGGCGCGCTGCTGACCGTGACTGCTGCGGCCGGCGTTCTGATCAACGACGTGGCCGGGGCAGATGGTGCCACGATCGACGGCGTCCGGGCTGCGGGCGGCAACACGACAACGGCGGTGACGACCGGTGTCAACACCGACATTGCCGGCCTGCACGGCACGCTGCATCTCAACGCCGACGGCTCCTACACCTACCAGTCGACGGCCCACAGCATCAACGCGAACACCACGGACGTGTTCGTCTACACCATCAAGGATGGTGACGGCGACCTGTCGACGACGACGCTGACCATCAACCTGACGGACATCAATGACGCGCCCGTAGTCGCGAACACTCAGAACTGGATGTCGAGCGACCCGGCGCAGCAGACCTTGAGCACGCCCAGCTATCCGAATGGGTATCCGCTGCTGGTCTCCATTCCGACGGATGCGGACGGGGATAACCTCATCGTCACCGCTACGGGAACGATCCCCACCGGCACGTTCTATTTCAACGGCGTGACCTATATCGCCCTGACAGCCGGCACGGTGCTGTATAATCCGTCCGGCGGTATCAACCTGCTGGACGATCTGGTTTATCGGCCGACCGCATTGCAAACTGACACGGTCAACAACAACCTGTCGCTGGATGTCTATGACGGGCACACTCACGTTGCACAGACTGTTGGCATCCACGAAGTGCCGCCGACCAGCCTGCCCAGCGACACGTCGCAGATTGGCGATGGCAGCAGTCCGCTGACGTCGGGCAATGATCAGGTCACGACGCTTGCTCTGTCGCAAGCGACGGTAAACGCGATATTGGCGGATCCTCACAGCGCAACTGTCGTCGTCTATACCGATTTCCAAAAGACGCCGATTGATACGCCGATTGACCCTTCAGAGCGAAACCCAGGTGCGTTCGGAGATAGTAGCGCAGGGTCGCATCGTGAACAGGAGGTTCAGGTCGAGATCAGAATTGGCACCAATCACTTCGCCGCAGTAGAAGACGATTTGACCGCTGGGACCTTCGAGCAGACTTGGTTCTACGATCCGGCCACGGGTCAGATGAAGGCTACGGTCGACTACGATCACATCTTCCTTCTCGATGGCGCAGGCAATGCCACCGCTACGACGCTTGCCAGCTACTTGATCGCGCATCCGCCGGCAGCCGGAGACTCGTGGACCCTGTCCTACTTCGACAATGATGGCGGCAGTTGGCAGGCCCGCTCCGTCAATTTCTCCTTCTTCTCGCACAATCCTGGTGATCCCGGGATCACGGTGAACGGTGACCCAACGCTGGCCGACCAGATCTATGGAACGTCCGGTATCGACCAGCTCAGCGGTAATGGCGGCAATGACGTCATCGTCGGCCGGGGCGGCAATGACTTCCTCAGCGGCGGAGCCGGCAACGACCTGCTCAGCGGCGGCGACGGCAACGACCTTCTCATAGGAGGTCTCGGCCAGGACACCCTGACCGGAGGAGCCGGCGCCGATACGTTCCGGCTTGAGAATATCGACATCAAGGACCTCATCACTGATTTCAGCGGCGTGGGAGGACATGGCGACAAGATTGACCTGACCGCCCTGTTTGACACGGCGCCTGGAGGAGCCAATATCGGTGACTTCGTGAACTACAATGCGGGGACGGGTACGCTCAGTGTCGATGCCAACGGCAGCACCGGCGGCGCCAACTTCGTCGACGTGGCAACGCTGACGAACCTGCCCGCTGCCAACACGATCACGCTGCTCTACGACGATGGCATAACCCAGCATCAGACAACCGCAAACCTGGTCTAACGGCATAGCGCACAACCATGCGATTATGTTATACGTCGCTAATATTTAGGGGAGCTAAACATGAAACGTTCTGCAAGACTGCTTGTTTCCGCTGCGACGCTGTTGCTGGCAGTCGGGTCGACGGGGTATGCCGCCGACATCATCGAAGGTCCGACAGGCGATTATTGCCGGGTCGTCGGCACGTCCAATCTGGTCTTGAACGACAACATCGTCGATCTGAAGCAGCAGGTGGTGAAGCTGATGGACGAGTCGGTCGCCGCCGCCAACAGCTCGGAGTGGATCAACTCGTCCCGGCCCGTCTTCGTCTGGGCATCGGAAGCCAAGGTCGCCTGCGGCATGGCTTACGGCTACCTGAAGACGAACTACAAGGACGAAGACACCCTCAACAAATGCGAGTGTTTTCACGATCGCATGGTCGAGTACATGCACTGACCGGATAGGCGAACCCACGCCTGTTGGCCATCATGACAGCCGCCGGATCATTCTCGAAGGCGATCGCAGGCGGGATCGCGTTCGTCGGCTTTGGCCTCACTGTCACGCTGGCCCACGCCAACTGGCTGGAACGGCCTTTTGTGGAACAACAGCAGCCGTCCAGCCTGACGCGGCCGGCACACTGTGACACTGCCACGGAGTGGACCCGGCAGGCTTTCAAGGCGTTTGCCAGTTGCCAGGCATCGATCTATGGCCTGGAGCCGATGCTGGCGCATGCGGTGATGGAGATCGAAAGCGGCTTCGATCCCGGCGTGCAAGGCGCCGATGGCGAAGTCGGCCTGATGCAGGTGATGCCGGCGACCGCCAGGATGCTCGGCTTTCGAGGTTCCCTCGACGATCTCAGCGCGCCGGCGGCCAACATCGCGCTGGGGGTCAAATATCTTGCACAGGCCAACAGGCTCGCCGCGGGTGATCTCTGCACCACCGTCATGAAGTATCGCGCCGGGCACAATGAAAGCCGGTTCTCGGCCCTTTCAGTCCGCTACTGCCAGCGTGCGCGGGCAATCCTGGCAAGGGAAGGGATCGAAGTGACCGGCCCCTTGCCGGTGGCGACATTCGGCTTTTCCGCGTTTTCGCCAGGCGGGGAGGGTGGAGCCCCTGCCCAGGGAAAGGGCGTTTGCGTGCGCCGCGTGTTCGTGCCCGGGCCGCGATACATGAAATGCGCCGACTATCGAAGTGCCGGGCAAGCAAGGCAGATCAGGGCGCTCAGAGGCAGGCTTTTCGGCGGCTAAAAGAACTACAGACGGCACTGCAAGTCCGCCGTAACATGCGTTGAAGACCAGACCGGGAACAATATCCGGCGGCACATAGGGGTGGAGCATTCATGGAAGCTGGCCGACAGGTCCACCGTCCGCGGACATGGGCAATCGCCTTGGCGCTCGCCGCGATCGTGTCGGGCTGCCAGTCGAAGGGCGGCGTGTCCGAAGTGCTCGATCCGGCGGCGGTTACCGCGCCTGCCGGGCAGAACGGCGCCGCCGGCGCCGGTCCCGTCCAGGCGACCCAGTCGATGGGCACCGGCTCGACCAAAGTCACGATGCTGCTGCCGCTGTCCGCCCCTGGAACGGCCGGGGAAAACGGCAGGAAGATGCTCGATGCGACCAAGCTGGCGATGACGGATATCGGCAACGGATTGCTGGCGCTGACGGTAGAAGACACCAAAGGCGACAGCGCACTGGCCGGCAAACTGGCGGTTACGGCCATTACGACGGGGTCTAAAGTCGTCATCGGCCCGACCGAGCTGCCGGCGGCCCAGCATATTGCCACGCTGTCGGGGTCGAAGCGGCCACCGGTCCTGGCGCTCGCCGACAATTTCGCCGGCGGCCCCGGGGTCTATGCCGTGCTCCTTGGCGAAGCGGACAGCGCCGCCGCGGGCGCCGCGGGACTGGCCGCGAAAGGCAGCAAGAAGTTCGTACTGCTTGTCGCGGATGGCCCAAACGCCGGCGCCATGGAGAAGCGGGTCGCAAACAGCCTCAGCATCTACGGCGCGGCGCTCGCGGTCACTCTCCGATATTCTGCCGGCGACGGCGCGAAGACGGTCGACGAAATGGGCTCACTCGTGGACGCCCCCGACGCCGTCATCGTCGCCAGCGGCAATGGCAGTCCGTCGCCTGTCCTTGCCGCCCTCAAATCGAAGGGCATTCCGGGAAAGACGATCTCCGTCGTCGGGACGAACCGTTGGCTGGAGCACCCCATGGATCCGCTCTTCGAGGGGGCGTTTATCGCCACGCTCGATCCAAGCGAAACCGGGCCGATCGCCGACCGCTTCAGGACGACATACAACTATCCGGCTGACGTCAATGTGGCCTACGCCTATGATATGGTTGCCCTGACGGCAGGGATTGCCAGCGCGGTCGGGCCCGATGGTTTCAGCAAAAAAACTCTCGAGAATCCAAACGGCTTTCGCGGGTCGACCGGCCTGTTCCGGTTTCGGGCCGACGGATCCAGCCAACGCTCGATGCCGTTCTATCGGATTGAAAAAGGTGCGCTCAAGCTGGTTGCCAAATCGACGTCGGGTTTCTGACCGGCGCAAATCCCTGGGATCCTGTTCAAGCTGATGGCCAGGCCGGGCCGCAGCCGCTTGGCGATCGCACTTGGAAGCCTCCTGCTCCTGGCCGGGATCCTGCTGATCATTCAGGGCGGGGCGTTGCTTTCGGTCGATCAGCCTGTCCGTGCCCGGTCGCCAGATGTTGACGACACGCAGCCTGTCCGGCCGTTTGCCCCGGTTGCCGGCGCACAACGCCTGGAGCCGGCGCGCAAGGTTGCTCAAGACCTGATCGCTCCACCACGGCTTGATCCCGCTGAGATCGAACGGGCCGAGCCCCGTCCGCCGCTCAGCGAGCTCGGTCTCGCCGTGCCCCCGAAAACGCCGATGCCCAGGGATTGGCGGGAGGTCTTGCTCTACCGCCCGGTTGTCACATCATCGGCGATGTTCGAAGCCATGGGCCGCAAGGTGTTCATCAGCGGAGTGCGAGGCATCGATCTCGACAGCTCCTGCTCGTTTCATGACGTCACCTGGCCTTGCGGCGTACGCGCCCGCGCCGTTTTCAATTCCTGGCTGAGGGGACGCGCGCTGCACTGTTTCGTACCGCCGGACGTCGAGCGTTTTGCCGTCGCCGCACCGTGCAGGCTGGGCAAGCAGGATGTTGGCGCCTGGCTTGTCTCCAACGGCTGGGCCACGGCGCTGCCGAGCGGCATCTACGGCAAGGCGGAGGCGACAGCCAGGGACGCGGAGATGGGCATGTTCGGCCCGGCACAATAGGCTGTCATTCAATCCCTGATGTTTTGTTTGTTAACCGCCACGGGCGCAGCCTTGATGGGGTCATCGCGCAATCGATTAAATTGCAATGTTCCTTGAAACTGAAATTGCAACACACCGGCCTTATACAAGCCCATCCACAGGAGATCGGCCAGTGACAAAGACTATGGCGAGCACCACCGACCAGGCATGGAAAGGCGTCGCTTTGCTGACCTTTCTGGGAACCGCTGCAATCCTGGGCGTTTCCGTCGGTCTCAATTATCTGCTTCTGTTCTCGGAGGCGCTGACGCCATTTGGGCGCAGCATGGTCACGGCAATCCTGTTGCCTGTCGTTCTTGGTGTTCCGCTTTTTCTGTTCGTTGGATTGAAACAGATCGAGCTTCGTCGCTATCGCCGGGAACTCGACAAGTCGGCAACCTTCGACACCACGACCGGCTGCCTGAACGGAGCGGTCTTCACGTCGATGGTCGAAAAAAGAACCGCAAGGCCGTCGGTGCCGGGGCCGAAATCCGGCGCCTTCCTGGTCATCCATTCGGAGCATCTGCGGTCCATCAACCTGCGCTTTGGTCTTGAATGGGGCGATCAAGCCTTGCGGCTCATAGCCTCAACCATACAATCGTCAGTGCGCGCGGAGGATCTGGTTGGACGCATGGGGACGTCGATGTTCGGGGTCTTCCTCGCCGGCGCGACCGAAGCAGAAGCCAGGGAAATCGGCGAGCGTATCAGGGCGCGCATCGCACAAGTCTATTTCGCGCCAAAAGGCACCGAGGATGCCTTGACGGTCAAGGTCGGCGGCGTGGTGTTCGAGAACCAGGTGGAGTTCGCGGACATGTTCCGGTCCGCCGAGCAGCGCATGGCCGGCGTCCAGGACGGAGCCGCGTTTGAGCTGACGCATCTCCATAGCTGATAGTCGCCGGGAACCGGAGCCAGGGGAATTGTCGGACGCGGACGCCCTCACGCTGCCGGCGGGGTAACCCGAGAAGACGCCGCCCAGGTTTCGGCGATGGCGACGATCGCCGCGTTGATCGGTCCGCTCGGGATCGCCGGCATCACCGAGGCGTCGACGACAAAGGCATTGTCGAAGCCGTTCAGCCGCAAGTCAGGATCGACGACGGCCTCGGTGTCAAGACCCATCCGGCAGGTGCCGGCCGGATGATGATGGGTGGAAGCAGCCCTGGCGATGAAAGCATCGAGTTCGGCATCGGACCGAACCGGTGCGCCTGGCAGGATCTCCGTATCGCGCCATTCGTCCAGGGCCTCATGATGGCCGACCATGCGCGCCCGCTTCAACGCCATCCTGAATGTCGCGCGATCGTGTTCGGTTTCGAGATAATGCGGATCGATGACCGGCGCATCGTTGCGGCCCGGCCCGCTCGGTGTGATGCGCCCGCGGCTTGTCGGATGGGTGACGCCGCAAAGGATGGTAAAGGCCGAGCCATAAAGCGGGGCATTCAGGCCCTCGGCCGCCGACGGAGCGACGACGCAGGCGAGCACGATATCGGGACTTCCCATGGAGCGGATCGGGTCGTCGCTGTGCAGATACATCAGCGATTCGGAGTGCTGCAGGCGGGAAGGCGGCACCGGCTTTTTGGTGCTGTAGACATTTCCAAGAGCCAGCAGATGATCCTGCAGGTTGCGGCCCACCTCGCTGCGATCGGCAAGGCAGCGTATGTCAGCCTGCTTCAGCGTATCCGGGCAACCAATGCCCGACCGCATGAGGATGAGCGGCGTGGACGCGGCGCCGGCGCAAAGGACAATCCGGTCGGCACAGAGCGTTCTGGTCTGGCCCTCGCAGACCACGCTCACGCCCGTGACCCTGTGGCCGTCCAGCACCAGATGCTCGACCTCGTGGCCGGCGAGCAAGGTCAGGTTCGGCCGCGCCATGACCCGCGGCGGCAGATAGGCGTCGGCGACGCTCAGGCGCTTGCCGTCGCGTATGTTGAGTGAATTGGGGCTGGTGCCGACCAGCTCGCCGCTGTTGTGGTCGCTCAGGGCGGGAGCCCCCATGGATCGCCCGGCGGCGATGTAGGCACGCACGACCGGACTGACCTCGGCGTCCGGCAGATAGACGTCCAGCGGGCCGCTCTTGCCGCGTGTTGGCCCGTCGAAAGCGGTGAAGGCTTCGCTGCGGATGAAGCCCGGCAACAACCCCCGATAGGACCAGCGCTCGCCGCCGGCTTGCACCCAGGGGTCGAAATCATCGGGATGGCCGCGCACATAGGCCATTGCATGCAGGCAGCTCGAGCCGCCGACGATTTTGCCGCGCGGCCATTCATGGACGCGGTTGGCGGTGAAGGGCTGGGGCACGGTCCGATAGCTCCAGTCGTAGGCGCGGCCCTGGAGCATCGTCCATTTCAGCGGGTCGGCGATGTCGGGATCGGCCGGCATCGTCCCGGCTTCGATGAGGCCGACCTGGCACGACCGGTCTTCACTGAGACGGCTGGCAACAACCGAGCCAGCGGATCCCGCGCCGATGACCAGCACGTCGAAATGACGTTTCAATTTGAAATTCCCCGCACAGGCTCGATGTCAGAGGTGATGCGATCACGCGGCAAAGGCGCCGGCATTCGACCGTTCCATGATCTGTCTCTGCACCGACAGAAGGTGCGCGCGCATTGCGGCCTCTGCCGCTTCGGGGTCGCGCTGCGAGATCGCTTCGGCGATCAGGCGATGCTCGCCGTCGCGGTGGGCGATCCGCTTGGGGCAGGTGGGTGCCGCGGTGCGCGCAACCTTCACCCGCGCATCGACACCGACCTGGCGCAGCATCTTGTAGAATTCCGCGGCGAGGTGGTTGCGGGCCGCGGCAACGATCGCGAGATGGAAAGCGAAGTCGACCTCACCCGACGGGGCGTTCTCCGGCGTGGTTGCCGCGTCGAGGATCCGCGCCGTCTCGAAAGAGGAGGCGCGCAGCGACGCCAGTCGGGCAAGGCCCGGCTCCATAATCAGGCGCAATTCCAGGACCTCGATCGGATTGGTTACCCTGACCAGTTCCTCGCCATATCTCGGAAGGGCGGTCGGCGCCCGCCTGGCGCGCGCCGGTTTGAGGTCGCCTGAAAGGCGCAGCACTTCAAGCGCCTTGCGAAGCTGATGGCGCTTGACGCTCAGATGTTCCGCAAGATCGCGCTCGGACGGAAGCTTGCCGCCGCCCTGCTGCAACTGGCGGACCGCGGCGATGATGTCGTCGAGATCAGATGGTCCGACCTGCGGCTCGAATGCGCTCAAAACCAAATCTCCTGTCCGATCGGCAGACCGCCGACTCAACGTCCCGACATCATATTGTGACACGAAAACCTGTTCGACGGCACTCAACCAATTCAACCAATCTACAACTGTACGCAATGGTTGACAACACCAGTTGCGCGATGGTTGACTGCCCATGTCGACGGTTGCCATCGCGGCAGACGTCTTTCTCCCGAGGATCACGCATGCCGGCTGGCGAAACCTTTGACTACGTCATTGTCGGTGCGGGATCGGCCGGCTGCGTGCTGGCGAACCGGCTGAGCGAAGACCCTGCCGTGTCGGTGCTTTTGTTGGAGGCGGGGGATTGGGACCGCGATCCGATGATCCACATCCCGCTCGGCTGGGGCAAGATACTGACGGAGCGCCGCCACGACTGGATGTATTTCTGCGAGCCCGAGGCCAATGTCGGCGGCCGCAAGGTCGAATGCGCGCGCGGCAAGGTCATCGGCGGCTCTTCCTCCACCAACGCCATGGCTTATGTGCGCGGCAATCGCGGCGACTACGATCGCTGGGCGGCAAGCGGCCTGACGGACTGGTCGTTCGACAAGGTGCTGCCCTACTTCAAGAAGCAGGAGCGCTGGGAAGCGGGCGAAAGCCGGTACCGTGGCGGCAGCGGGCCGCTGAACACCCAGTTCTGCCGCTACAAGGACGAACTGATCGATGCCTTCGCCACAGCCAGCCGTGATGCCGGATACCCGCAGACCGATGACTATAACGGCGCCATACAGGAAGGCTTCGGCCGGCTGCAGATGACAATTGCCAACGGCCGCCGCTGCTCGACCGCAACCGCCTATCTGCGGCCCGCCATGCGGCGCGGCAATGTCAAGGTGCTGACCGGCGCGATGGCGACGAAGATCCTGCTCAGGGATGGCCGCGCAGCCGGCATTGCCTACACCAGAGGCGGGGCGAGCCATGAAGTTCTGGCGCGGCGCGAAGTTCTGCTTGCCGGCGGCGTCATCAACACGCCGCAGCTGATGATGCTGTCAGGCATAGGCGACAGCGGCGAGCTGGCGGCGCATGGCATCGAGACGAAGGTCGATCGTGCGCAAGTCGGCAAGAATCTGCAGGACCACGTTTCGGTTATCGTGATGTATCGGCGCAAACAGCCTGGACCGTTTCTCAAGATGATGCGGGCCGATCGTATCGGGCTGGATTTCGTCAGGACTTATCTCACCGGAAAGGGCTTTTCGGGAGATGTGCCTGGCGGCGTCGTGGCATTCCTGAAAAGCGACACAAGCCGGCCGTTGCCGGACGTACAGCTGCTTTTCACCGCCGCGCCGCTTGGGGCATGGCCTTACATGTCG
>NZ_RZPF01001330.1:0-540 GCF_004022735.1 Mesorhizobium sp. M7A.F.Ca.AU.001.01.1.1 | reverse complement strand
GTTACAGAGATTGTCTTATCTTTGTAATATCAACAAAATCGCTCCACAGCTAGGCTCTGTCTCGTTCAACGTTCCAGAAGGAATCTTCATCATGAATGAGCTGAATTTCGTCACAACGGGCGATGGCACGCGCATCGCCTACCGCTTCGACGGCGAGGCAAGCAAGCCGGTGCTGGTGCTGTCGAATTCCATCGGCACCACGCTGCACATGTGGGATGGGCAGGTCGGCGAATTGTCGAAGCATTTTCGTGTCCTGCGCTACGATTTTCGCGGCCATGGCGGATCGAGCGTTCCGGTCGGCGCCTATTCGCTGGACCGGCTTGGCCGCGACGTCATCGAGTTGCTCGATGCGCTCGACCTGCAACGCGTACATTTCCTTGGCCTGTCGCTCGGCGGGTTCGTCGCGCAGTGGCTCGGCATCCACGCGCCCGAGCGGATCGACCGGCTGATCCTGAGCAACACCTCGTCGCATCTGGCGCCGGCAAGCTATTTCGACGAGCGGATCGCTGCGGTGCGCCAGGCGCGGGACATGTCGGAAAC
>NZ_RZPF01001329.1:0-550 GCF_004022735.1 Mesorhizobium sp. M7A.F.Ca.AU.001.01.1.1 | reverse complement strand
GCCCCTGACCCTGCTTGGCCTCGACGATGAAGGCGCGCGCAGCCTTGGCGTGCCGCTCGGCGCCTATCGCTTCGCCGGACTGGCGGCCGCCGTCGCGCTGATCGCGTTTGTCGTTGCCGCTGTCGGCGTCATCGGCTTCGTCGGCCTGGCCGCGGCGACGCTCGCGCGCATCGGCGGTGGCCGGCGGCTTGGCCAACAACTGGTGATGGCGCCGCTGATCGGCGGCGCGTTGCTGTGGGCCGCCGATCAAGGCGTGCAGATCGCCACCGGGCCGCAAGGCGACCTGCTGCCGACCGGAGCGATCACAGCACTTCTCGGTGCGCCGCTGCTGCTCTGGCTGCTGCCGCGCCTTGCGCTTGGCTCGGAAGCCCCGACCTTGATGGCCGTGCGCCTGCCGCGCGCAAGCCGGCCCGGCCTTGTTCTCATGGCACTCGGCCTGGCTCTGCTTCTGCTGCTCGGGCTGGCCCTGCTCCATGAACCGGGTCCGCATGGCTGGACCTTCGCCTTCGGCGACGAGCTGCAGCCTTTGCTGTCGTGGCGGTTGCCTCCC
>NZ_RZPF01001328.1:0-550 GCF_004022735.1 Mesorhizobium sp. M7A.F.Ca.AU.001.01.1.1 | reverse complement strand
AGGCAACGGCGCGCGGCGTATGCTTTTCGGAACATGCCGTTGCTGGCAATCGTCTCGCACCGCGCATTGACAGGCGGTGGCCGCCCGCCGCCATCGCGCGCCCAGCCGGGAACCAGCCCCCACTTCGCAGAAAGGAAACCGGCCATGCTCGTGGAAAGCTCTTCACGTACAATGATTGGATAGGTCAGGCTGGGCGCGCCATTCCAGACCGGGAACCCGTTGCCCAAACGCTCAACGTCGCCAGGGTGCGCGAACTCGAAGCGCCGCACCATGTCCGGGATGGTCGATTTTACAAAAACGCGTCCACACATTCAGGTCGTCTCATTGACAAGGATCGAGGCCCGCCCAAGATGGGAACGGAGTGAGAACGTATCAAGGTTGTGGTGATGCCGAAGAAGCCAAAGGACGTAATGCTGCCAGCGGTCTCGGGCGTCACAATCGAAATCGATGACCGCGATAATCCCGAGGTCTGCCTTGTCGGGCTATTGACTGCCGAGGGGAAGCGATCCTTCACCCTGAGCGAAAACGGCGCTCGGATGATGGTCAAGGC
>NZ_RZPF01001327.1:0-550 GCF_004022735.1 Mesorhizobium sp. M7A.F.Ca.AU.001.01.1.1 | reverse complement strand
CCTGCGGCCCTATCTCGAGCAGCATCTGCAGAAGTTGGAAGGCTGAGACCATGAGCAAGGACGCTTACATCCACAAGGTGCTGCCCGGTTCGCCGGGCGGTCCATTGCTGTTCGTCTTCCATGGCACGGGAGGCGATGAGAATCAGCTTCTGTCGCTGGGGCGCGATCTCGCGCCCCAGGCAACCATCGTCTCGCCGCGCGGTGATGTGTCGGAACAAGGTGCCGCGCGCTTCTTTCGCCGCGCCGCCGAGGGCATCTACGATATGGACGACCTGGCGCGGGCGACGACCAAGATGGCGGGCTTCGTCAAGGCCCATGTTGAAGCAGCGAAGCCATCGGCCGTGCTGGGTCTCGGCTATTCCAACGGCGCCAATGTCCTAGCCTCGGTGGTGTTCGCGGTTCCAGCGCTGTTCGACGCGTCGGTGCTGATGCATCCGCTGATCCCGTTCGAACCTGAGGTCAAGGGCAGCCTCGCCGGCCGCCATATCCTGGTGACCGCCGGCAAGCGCGATCCGATCTGCCCACCGAACCTGACCACGCGGCTCGAGGC
>NZ_RZPF01001326.1:0-559 GCF_004022735.1 Mesorhizobium sp. M7A.F.Ca.AU.001.01.1.1 | reverse complement strand
GCTCGACCTCGCTGCGACCCTCGAAGCGCGACTTGCCGACATAGGCGTCGACATTGTCCTTGGTCACATAGGCCTGGCTGGTGTCGCTGTTGGCCGGGCCGACAAGGCCGCCCGAGAGCTTGTAGAGATACATCTGCTGCACCGGCAGGAAGCCCTGCAGATAGGCCTGCTGGTCGGTGGTGAAGTTGACGTCGCCGGCCTTGATGAAGTCCAGCGTCTGCGGGAACAGGTCGAAGCCGGCCACCGCGCCGCCGGCTTTCACCAGGCCGTATTTGTTGGACACGAAACCGCAGGCATAGGTGTCGGAACCGCCGGTGCCGAACAGGCCGTTGACGGTCTTGTGGCTGAGATAATAGCTCTCGACGCGCGAGATTTCGGTTGCCGGATCCGGACCGGTGTTGACGACATCGTAGGTGACGCCGCTGCCACTGTCCTTGATCGCCTGGATGTAGCCGTCGAGGCGCGGCTGCGTGTTGAGTGAGCCCGGCACGCCGATCGACAGCATGACGTGGCCGCCCTTGGGGATCAGCTTCAGCCACTTCAGCGCCGAGTTGTAGCC
>NZ_RZPF01001325.1:0-560 GCF_004022735.1 Mesorhizobium sp. M7A.F.Ca.AU.001.01.1.1 | reverse complement strand
CGTCAAGGCGCTGCACTGAACCTGCAATTGATCGGCAAGGCGCCGGCGGTCGATGCGCTCCCCAGCGCCTTCGTCGAGACCTTGTTCGACCATTATGCCGAGAGCTTCGACGAGTCCCTGGTCGGCAGGCTGGGTTACCGCCTGCCTGGGATGCTCGACCAGGCCATTCGAGCGGCAAGGCCGGGCCGCTTCGCGCTGGCGCTCGATCTCGGCTGCGGCACAGGCCTGATGGGGCAGAGGCTGCGGCCGATCGCCGACCGGCTGGAGGGGTATGACATTTCGGCCAAAATGCTGAGAAAGGCGCGGGCCAAGGGCGTCTACGATTTCCTCGATAAGGCTGATCTGCGGGATTTTCCCTATGCCGGTCCGAAAGCCGATCTGGTGACGGTGGCCGATGTTTTCATCTATGTCGGTGCGCTGGGCGGCGTGGTGAAGACGATTGCCGGCTTGCTGGCCACGGATGGCCTGTTCGCGTTTTCCGTCGAGACGCTGGCTGGCGATGGCGATTTCGCGCTGCTGCCGTCACGCCGCTATGCGCATGCGCAACGCTATGTGCTCGA
>NZ_RZPF01001324.1:0-569 GCF_004022735.1 Mesorhizobium sp. M7A.F.Ca.AU.001.01.1.1 | reverse complement strand
GACCAGCGACAGCAGCGTCGTCGCCTTGACCACCAGCGGCGAGCCGGGCCCGAGCCTGACGGCGAACCAATGCTCGGCAAAATAGAGCGCTGCCCCCATCACGATAGCCGACAGCACCAGACGTGGAATGCGCTTCATCAGCGGCACGTCGCGGCCCCAGTGGCCGCGCCGGATCAGGACGCCGAGCAGCATCACCGCGTTGACCCAGCCGGCGACGGCCGAGGCCACCGCGATGCCGGGCGCGCCCATCCGTGGAAACAGCGTCAGCGCCGTGGTGACGTTCACCGCCACCGAGATGGCGGCAAAGATCATCGGAGTACGCGTGTCCTCTCGGGCGAAATAGCCCGGCGTGAATGCCTTGATCAGCACGAAGGCCGGGAGGCCGAGGCCGAAGATCGCCAGGATCGCCGCCACCGTTGGCGTCGAGCCGTTGGCGGCGAACGCGCCGCGCTCATAGACCAGCCGTACGATCGGCTCCGACATCACCCAGAGTGCGGCGGCTGCCGGCAGCGTCAGGAACAGTGTGAACTCGACCGAGCGGTTTTGCAGATTGGCCGCCTCGATCAGAT
>NZ_RZPF01001323.1:0-578 GCF_004022735.1 Mesorhizobium sp. M7A.F.Ca.AU.001.01.1.1 | reverse complement strand
ACTATGTCGTCGGCCAGTGGGAGGGCGGCGGCACGCATACCGGCCCAGCCTTCGGCGACTTCCTCGTCGGTTCGCTGCCGGCCGCCACCGGCCGCACCATGCGCTTCACCGGCACCACGGTGCTGAAGGTGGTTGACGGCAGGATCGTCGAGGAAATCGGCCTCGATGACGGCGTCACCGCCCTCACCCAGCTCGGTCTGATCAAGACCGCCTGAGGCGATCAGGCAAAACGATCGTTCGGGCCAGGCGGCGTCAATGCCGCCTGGCCTCATTGCTTATTGGCTCGGCGCCATTGCGTGCTCGCATGACACTTTCGGATTCATGTCGGCGAACGTGCCTGTCGGGTTCCCTTTCCAGGCCCAGACATGCAGCTCGTAGAATTCACCCAGGCCATAGCGGTTGGGGGCGCTGTTGAAATTGAACAGCTGGCCGTCCAACGATGCCGGTCCTTTCGAAGTGATGTACTCGACCGCCACCAGCTTCAGCGTGCCATCGGCCATCGGCTCGTACATCACAGCCTCGGGACGGGCGATGTCGATCTTGTCGTCCTTTAGATACTGGCCGGTGACATAGTGGAT
>NZ_RZPF01001322.1:0-579 GCF_004022735.1 Mesorhizobium sp. M7A.F.Ca.AU.001.01.1.1 | reverse complement strand
ATATCGTGTTGGATGGAATTGGCCGCAAGCAGCCTCGATGTCACATTGGCGTTCCGAACCGAAAAGACCACCGCTGCGAAGCGTAGATCTGTCGGCGCGCCGGCCGGCAGGCCAAAGCGCGCGGTGAAAGCCGCGCGGTCAAGCACGCTCAAATCTGCATTCGGCAGGGAAAACATGCCGCCCTGCCTTTCGGCGGCCGGATTATCCACCGAGATAGAAATCAACTCATGCTGCTTTCCAGGCGCATCGCTGACCGCCAAGATCTCGACAATTCCGGTCGCGCCGTTGGCGTGGGCCTGCAAAGCCGCGCGGTCGACATCAGGCGCGTTGACCCGCTCGCAGGCAAACAGGAAGGCGTCCGTGGCTTTGGCTCCGGCCGCGAAAGCGAGCTTGAACGATGCGATGTCGCTCTTGCCGGCCGGGTCGGTGAAAGCGCGCGAAAAACCCAGCATGTCTCCCGCCGAGATGCCGGCATCGACATAGCGTGCATGGTCGGCATCGGCATTGCCCGTACCTAGAACAATGGCGGAAAACCCCTCGTCGCCGTTGCTGTCGCGATAGGCGCGATCACGCGTGACG
>NZ_RZPF01001321.1:0-585 GCF_004022735.1 Mesorhizobium sp. M7A.F.Ca.AU.001.01.1.1 | reverse complement strand
TCGTGCGCGGCGACGAGACCGTGGTGATCAAGGCGACCGCCATCAAGGAACTGGTCGACACGACGGGCGCCGGCGATCTCTATGCCGCCGGCTTCCTGCATGGCTACACGCAAGGCCGCGACCTGCAGACTTGCGGCGACCTTGGCTCACTGGCAGCCGGATTGGTGATCCAGCAGATCGGCCCCAGGCCCCGTCAGAATTTGCGCCGCGAGGCTGAGCAGGCGGGGCTGACCATTCCGGACGTTCAAACGAGTTAGTGGCCTACCTTCCCGTTGTGCAGGCTATCTCGCCAGAAGCGCAATCACGGAATAGGGAAATCCTGATGTCGAACATGATGAAGGCGCTTGTGAAGGCCAAGGCCGAACCGGGCATCTGGATGGAAGAGGTGCCGGTGCCGGAAATCGGCCCCAACGACGTGCTGATCAAGATCAAGAAGACGGCGATCTGCGGCACCGACGTGCACATCTACAATTGGGACCAGTGGGCGCAGAAGACGGTGCCGGTGCCGATGGTGACGGGCCATGAATTCGTCGGCACCGTTGCCGATTTCGGCGCAGCGGTCACCGAATACACGGTCGGCCAGCG
>NZ_RZPF01000131.1:0-11247 GCF_004022735.1 Mesorhizobium sp. M7A.F.Ca.AU.001.01.1.1 | reverse complement strand
CTTCTCGATGACGATGGCCGGCACGCCGAGCTGGCGCAGTCGCGCCCCCAGCATGATGCCGCCCTGGCCGCCGCCGATGACCAGGCAATAGGGCTGTTCATCAGTGCCGAGTTCGCGCGTCTCGCGCGCCCGCGCCTCCGACCAGGTCTCGCGCTGGGGATCGGCCTTGTGGCGCACGCCGAGCGGCCGCGCCGCGCCCTTGCGCTCCTCGAAGCCCTTGAGGTCGGCCATCGCCGTGAACAATGTCCGGCAGCGGCCGTCGCGCAGCCGCATGATGCCCTCCCCCCTGGCCACCACGGTTTCGAAGCTGAACCAGGCCTCGATGGTGCCGTCGTCCGAGGTCGCCTCGCCGGTCAGCCGCCACGCGCTCGGCTTGGCCGTCGCCAGCGTCGTCGCCAGCATGTCGGCGATCGCCGCGCGGCCTTCCACGGTCGTGATGTTCCAGGTGAAGGTCAGGAGATCGCGCCAGTAGCAATCGTCGACGAAGAGGTTGCTCGCCGCCGCAGCGTCGCCGGCTGCGAGTGCCTGTGCCAGGGATTCGAGCCATGCGGCGGCCTGTTTCGTCGGTGCTATTTCGAGCATCTCTTTCCCTCTTTCGTTTCATGTCCGGCTTCCCTTCTCCCACAAGGGGAGAAGGTGGCCTCACGAAGTGAGGTCGGATGAGGGGTGCTCCAGCTTGGCGCCGACGGCACTCCGTCACCCACCCCTCAACCGTCTCGGCGCTACGCGCCGATCCACCTTCTCCCACAAGGGGAGAAGGAAAAGCGCAGCCCTAGTCTCCGAGCGGCTCCATCTCCTTGCCGGTGCGGTGGATCTGGGCGTTGTATTTGATGCGGCGCACCGTCTCGCGGGCCGAGCCGTCGAGCTTGTAGGCGGAGGCCACCGCCAGCAGGTCGATCGCCGCCAGAAAGGCGAAGCGCGATGCCGTCGGCTTCAGCGTGTCGGGATATTCCGGCACCGCCACCGTCAGCCTGACGTCGCAGGTGCGGGCGAGCTCGGTGTCGGGCGCGGTCACGGCGATCGCATTGGCGCGGTAATGCTTGGCGAGCTCGACGGCCTCGATCACCTCGCGGGTGCGTCCCGTCGCCGAAATGGCGATCACCAGATCGCCGGGCTTGAGCGTCGAGGCGGTCATGCGCATCAGATAGGGATCGCACTGGGCGCTGACTGTTATGCCGTAGCGGAACAGCCGGTATTGGGTTTCCTGCGCCAGCGCCGAGGAGCTGCCGCCGAGGCCGAAGACCGTGACCTGGCGCGCCTTGGCGATCAGCTCGGCGGCCTTCTGCAGCTGGGCCGGGTCGAGCTGCCGCTCGGCCTCCTGCAGCGCCCGGCGCGCCTCGCCGAACACGGCGTTCCAGAACGGCATGCCATTGTCATTGCTGACGGAAGGCGACTTGGCCAGGTAGAGCGCGCCGACGACGAGGCTCTGCGCCAGCTTCAGCTTGAAATCGCGCACGCCCTCGCAGCCGATGGCGCGGCAGAACCGGGTCACCGTCGGTTCGCTGACCCCGGCGCGCTGGGCAAGGGCGGCGTTGGAGGCGTCGACGGCATATTTGACGTCGTCGAGAACGACATCGGCGACACGCCGTTCGGCCGGGCGCAATTCGCTGTAGGAATCCTTGACCAGCGAGATGATGTCGGGGATGCGCCGGACAGGATCGCGTCTCTCGGTATCGGGGCCTGGAACAGGCTCGTCCTGGCTGCCAGCGTCGGTCATGGGGTCCTGGTCTTTCCCTGGGTTGCGAGGCTGTCGTCTTAGCATGTTTGCACGCCCTGGCTCCACGTGCCCGACCGGATCGCAACCGCAGCGTGTCGTTGGGGAAAGCTCACCTTCCTCCGTTCCTCTCCGGTCCGTGTCAGTTCCGAAGTATGTAGGAAAGCAACATGCATTTCAAGGCCGTAAAACCGACGGTAAAACAAGATGATAGGTATACTAATCGATTTTCGCGATACGGCCGCTATCGTCGGTGCTTGACAGGAAAGTAGGATAGTTACAGACTGATTTTCGCTGGGGATGAGCCAATGGATCATCGCGCAATCTTCCCGGGGGGCAGATGAACACGGGCGATGCAAAAAAGCCGAAGCTTGGCGTGCAGGCAGCCACCAAGATCTATCACACGGCCTCCGGCGACCTGCTGGCGCTGGACCGCTGCAGCCTCGATGTCAGCGTCAATGAAATCGTCTCGATCGTCGGCCCTTCCGGCTGCGGCAAGACCACGCTTTTGTGGTCGATGTCGGGCCTGCACAGCCTGACCAGTGGCGAGATCCGGCTCGACGGCAAGGCCATCACCGGTCCGCATCCCGATATCGGCATCGTCTTCCAAGAGGCGAACCTCCTGCCGTGGCGCAACCTCGACGCCAACATCCGCTTCCCCTTCGAGATCAAGAGCGAGAAGCCGGACCGGGCGTGGATCGCGCATCTGCTCAACCGGGTCGGGCTTGATGGCTTCGGCGGCAAGTTTCCGCGCGAGCTGTCGGGCGGCATGCAGCAGCGCGCGGCGATCGTGCGGGCGCTGGCGCTAAAGCCCTCGGTGCTTTTGATGGACGAGCCGTTCGGCGCGCTCGACAGTTTCACCCGCGAGGAGATGAACCGGCTGGTCGAGGAGATCTGGCTCGACACCAAGACAACCATCGTCTTCATCACCCACAGCATCGAGGAAGCGATTTTTCTCTCGGACCGGGTGGTGGTGCTGAGCGCCCGGCCTGGCCGCGTCGCCAAGGAATACCGCGTGCCGTTCCCACGGCCGCGTTCGCTGGAGATCATGGCGACGAAGGAGGTCTTCGACCTCACCAACCGGATCAAGATGGACATTGTCGGCGAACGCACGCGGCCAAAAGCCCCGGAGCGCCCGAGCGCCGAAATCGTGAGGATCAGGCCGTGAGCGGGGGCGATGCCATTCCGGAATTCTCAAAGTCCAAGTCGGGCGCCAAGGCGGGCGACGGCCATGAGGTCAGCCTGACCAACCTTTCCGCCTTCGCCAGCGGCCCCGGCATCAAGTCGGGCAAGGAGGTGGCGGCCATTCTTGTCGTGGCGGTGATCATCATCGGCGGCATCGAACTGGCGCTGCGGCTGTTCCACGTGCCGCTCTATATCATGCCGCCGCCGAGCTCGATCGCTTATGCGCTGTTCGACGAGTTTCCGCTGATCGCGCCGCATCTCGGCTACACGCTGGTCGAGCTGGTGTCCGGCTTCACCATCGGCGCCATCATCGGCCTGGTGCTGGCCGCCGTCATCACCCAATTCCCGTTCGCAGAGAAGATCGTCGCGCCTTACATCCTGCTTCTGGTCACCACGCCGATGCTGGCGCTGGTGCCGCTTCTGATCCTGCGCTTCGGCTTCGGCTACACGCCGCGCATCATCGCGGTGGCACTGGCCGCCGGGCCGATGGTGATGATCAATGCGGCGACAGGCTTTCGCCGCGTCGACAGCGCCAAGATTGCGCTGGCGCGTTCCTATGGCGCCAGCACCCTGCAGATCTTCTGGAAGATCCGTGCGCCGATGGCGCTGCCGATGATCCTGGTCGGGCTGATGATCGGCGCCATCTTCGGCCTGCTGACCGCGGTCGGCGCGGAAATGGTCGGCGGCGGTTTCGGCCTCGGCAACCGGCTGACCACCTATTCGTCGATGATCCAGATGCCGCAGTTCTTCGCAGTGGTGCTGATCCTGTCGACGCTCGGCATCCTGATCTACGTGCTGTTCTTCCTGATCGGCAAGAAATGGGCGAGCTGGGAGGCTTGAACACAGGGATATGACGGCGCCCGGGAGGCGGGCGGCAAGAAACTGACATCAAACAAAAAAGGGGAATGCCATGACCAAAGAGAACTCGATCAACCCGGCGGGGATCAGCCGCCGCTACTTCCTGCAGGTCACCGGCGCCGGGCTGGTGACGGCGACGGCGCTTGGCGCCACCGGCCTGAAGGCCAGGGCCGAACCCTACGGAAAATTCACCTGGATCTCGCCGCGCGGCACGCTCGAAGTGCTCGACGACTATCCCTACTGGGCGGCCAAGAAGGCCGGCTATTTCGACGGGCTGGACACCGACATGCAGCCGGGACCATCGGACGGCACCGCGACGGTGAAGTTCGTCGATGTCGGCCAGGCCGATATGGGCTTCCCGTCGCCCGGCGTGTTCTCCTTCGCCATCCAGAACGGCATGAAGCTGAAGTCGGTGTTCCATATGGGCGCGCGCGACACGTTCAGCATCGCCTTCCGCAAGGGCGAGGGATCGAACGACCTGAAGAAGCTGGAAGGCAAGACCATCCTGCTCGGCTCCGCCGCCTGGCAGTCGATCACCGACCCGCTGCTGGCCGCGCAGGGCGTCGACATCAAGAAGGTGAAATATGTCGAGGCCGGCTGGCCGACCTGGGGAACGGCGCTGGCCGGCGGCCAGGGCGACGCCGCCCTGTCGTGGGAAGGGCTGCGCGCCGAATGGATCGCCAAGGGGCTCGACTTCGAATACTGGCTCGGCGTGCAGAATTCGAAGCTGCCGGCCAACACCTTCGTCGTGCGTGCCGCCGATCTCGAGGATCCCGACCGCAAGGCGTTTTTGGAAAAGTACCTGCGCGGCTGGGCGATGGGCCTCGAATTCGGCTACCAGAATCCACGCGCGGCGGTCGAAGCGGTGTTCGAGCAGTTCCCGACGCTGGCCAAGAATCTCGGGCCGGAGCTCGGCACCACCTCGATCCTGCAGCAGATCAACGTTTTCCGCGGCGACATGGACAAGCGCGGCGGCTGGGGCTCGCACGACATGGCGAGCTGGCAGGGCTTCTTCGACGAAATCCACAAGATCGGCCAGATCACCGCTCCGGTGAAGGCCGAGGATGTCTGCACCAACGATCTGATCGGCCCGGCCAATGATTTCGACAAGGCCAAGGTCAAGGCCGATGCCGACGGCGTCAAGCTGTCGGAAGGTTTTGCCGCGCTCGATGTCGAGAAGATCAAGGCGCATCTGTTCGATTCGGCGGTGAAGTAGGGCTGCGCAACGGGTCATGTCGGCCGCCCTCCATTACCCTGCCTTGGCTCCTTTCCTCTCCCTCCGGAGGGGGGAGAGGTGGCGCCGCGAAGCGGCGACGGAGTGGGGAAAGGCGTTCGTCAAACGCGCAGTCGCCACAAGACAGGCACAATCTGACGAGCAAGAGACCTCAAGCGCGCGGCGAGGGTCTCGACCCCCACTCCGTCGAGCTTCGCTCGACACCTCTCCCCCGATCGACGGGGGAGAGGAAAGGGCCGGGCAATGAGCGGCGGCGCTGACCTGAGGTGATTGTCTCGGATAGACATACGAGCGGCAACCGATCGCCGCGCACAATTCAATCAAAACCTGGGAGATATTCGGTGTCCGACAAGGTAAAAGTGCTGGTGGTGGGTCTCGGCAATATGGGTGCGTCGCATGCCAGCGCCTATCACCGGCTCGACGGTTTCGAGATCGTCGGCATCATGAGCCGGTCGATCAAGAGCAACACGAAGATTCCGGAAGAGTTAGCCGGCTACCCACTCTACGAGGATTTCGACCAGGCGCTGAAGGAAACAAAAGCGGACGCCGTCTCGATCAACAGCTGGCCGAACACCCACGCCGAATACGCGCTGAAGGCAATCGCCGCCAACTGCCATGTGTTCATGGAAAAGCCGCTCGCCACCAACAACGAGGATGCCGAGAAGGTGGTCGCGGCGGCGCGGGCCAAGAACCGCAAGCTGGTGCTCGGCTATATTCTGCGCGTGCATCCGTCGTGGATCAAGTTCATCGAGGTCGGCAAGACGCTCGGCAAGCCGCTGGTGATGCGGCTCAACCTCAACCAGCAGAGCAGCGGCAGCGCCTGGCACTGGCACAAGAACCTGATCGATTCGCTGATCCCGATCGTCGATTGCGGCGTCCACTATGTCGACGTCATGTGCCAGCTGACCGGCGCCAAGCCGGTGCGCGTGCACGGCATCGGCGCCAAGCTCTGGGCGGAAGCCGACAAGCAGAATTACGGCCATCTGCACGTCACCTTCGATGACGGTTCGGTCGGCTGGTACGAGGCGGGCTGGGGCCCGATGATGAGCGAGACGGCCTATTTCGTGAAGGACGTCGTCGGCCCCAAGGGCGCGGTGTCGATCGTCGCCGGCCAGCAGGCAAGCAGTGTTGCCGAGCTGGCAGAGGTTTCGAATTCCGCCGACATCGACCGCCACACCAAGACCGATGCGCTGAAGATCCACTATGCCGCTGTCGACGGCGACAAGAATTTCTCCAAACCCGACGAGATCGTCAGCATGGAGGACGAACCCGGCCACCAGGAACTGTGCGATCGCGAGCAGGCCTTCTTCCTGCGCGCCATCCGCGAGGATCTCGACCTCACCGAGCAGATGGATGCGGCGGTCAACAGCCTGCGCATCGTGCTGGCCGCCGAGCAGAGCATCGCACTGGGACGGACCATCGACCTGGCCTGAAGTCGCGCCAGCCCCCCTCATCCGGCCGCTTCGCGGCCACCTTCTCCCCGTTGGGGAGAAGAGGGTGGCGCTGGCGCTGCAAGTCTCCTCTCCCCTCGGGGAGAGGTCAGCCGAGCGAAGCGGAGGCTGGGTGAGGGGGCCGATGCCCCAATACAGTTCTCCGCAGGAGCAGCATCAACACAAGCTATCCGCCGAAGGAGAGAGATATGGCCGCCGTCACCGACAGTCTGCTGAAAACCTATGCCGAGTCCGACGCGCTGGACCTTGCGGCGCTGGTGAAGCGCGGCGACGTTACCCCGGCGGAGCTGGTGGAAGCGGCGATCACGCTGGTCGAGCGGCTCAACCCGACGCTCAATGCGGTCATCCATCGCCTCTACGACATGGCGCGCGGCCAGGCGCAGACGGTCGACACATCAGCGCCCTTCGCCGGCGTGCCATTCCTGCTCAAGGAGCTGGCCTCGTCCTGGACCGGGGCGCCGAACACCAACTCCTCATTCTACCTGAAAGATGTCGTCGCCGATTTCGACACCGAAGTGGTTCGCCGCATGAAGGCGGCCGGGCTGGTGCTGGTCGGCAAGTCGAACGCCCCAGAAAATGGCTGGTCGATCACCACCGAGCCAAAGCTCTACGGCGCGACGAAGAACCCGTGGAAGGAAGGCATCACGCCCGGCGGCTCCAGCGGCGGAGCGGCCGCGGCGATTGCTTCGCGCATGGTGCCGATCGCCGAAGCCAGCGATGGCGCCGGCTCGATCCGCATCCCGGCCTCCTGCTGCGGCATCGTCGGCCTGAAGCCGTCGCGCGGCCGCGTCAGCCTTGCGCCGTTCGGCGACTATTGGTATGGCGGCGCCTATTTCCTCTGCTGCTCGCGCACGGTGCGCGACACGGCGGCCTATCTCGACGCGGTCGCCGGCGCGCTGCCGGGCGACCCCTACACGCCGCCGGTTCCTGATGGCAGCTGGCTCAGCCTGTCGGCGCGGGCGCCAACGAAGCTGCGCATCGGCTTTTCCGTCACGCCGCCCAACGGCACCGCGATCGATCCGGAGGTGAAGGCGGCGGTGCTGGAGACCGTGGCTGTACTCGAGCGGCTCGGCCACCATGTCGAGGAGCATGACATGCCGCTCGACGCCGATGCTGTGTGGAAGACCTACACCAACATGACCTGCGTGCAGACGGCGGCGACCTTCGACTACCTTGAAACGGTGATGGGGCGGTCGGTGACACCGGGCGATGTCGAGGCGGTGACCTTCGCGATCATCGAGCGCGGCCGTGCGACCAGCGGCACCAGGCACATCTCCGACGTCGAGCAGCTCAGGCAGGTCGGCCGCGACATCGTCGGCGACCTTGGCGCCTACGATCTCTTCATCACCCCGACGCTGACGCAGCTGCCGCGCCCGCTCGGCTATTACGACATGTCGGAGACGGATATCGACCGCTACAATGCCAAATGGACGGACGCGGTGTTTGCCTTCCCCTTCAACATCTCCGGCCAGCCGGCGATCTCGCTGCCGCTCGGCTGGTCGAAAGACGGCGTCCCGATCGGCGTGCAGCTGGTCGGCCGCTACGGCGACGAGGCAACGGTGCTGGCCGCGTCGGCGCAGCTGGAACAAGAGATGCCGTGGAGGGGGAGAAGGCCGGCGGTGAGTGGTTAGGTGCTTGGCACCCCACCGCCGAGTTCCGTGGCGCCCCCTCTGTCCTGCCGGACATCTCCCCCTCAAGGGGGGAGATTACGCGCTCAACAGCCTTCGCCAAATCATCTACACGGTAAGGTGGGCGAGACGGCGAAGCTGCCAATCTCCCCCCTTGAGGGGGAGATGCCCGGTAGGGCAAGGGGGGCGTAGAGCGCTGTCCCTGCAGTGACCCGCCTCGTTATCCAATCCTCTCCAGCCGTCGCGGCAGCCTGTTCATCGGCTTGGGCCCGTCCGGCGTGATCAGGAACTGGTCCTCGAGATTGAAGCTGGCGAGGCCGTCTATGTAGAGCGGGATCTCGAAGGCCAGCACCATGCCGGTTTCGATCACGACATCGCTGTCGGCGGCGATGAACGGCCATTGTTCGGAAAACACCGACTGGCCGACGCCATGGCCGAAATGGCCGCGGCGGTAGGTGCGCAGCCCTTGCCGCGCCAGGCTGTCGGTGGCGACGCAATGCACGTGGGCGAGCGTGGTTCCCGCAACAAGGGACGCCAGCCCGTCGTCAAAGGCCCGCTCGGCAATGGCGTGCAGTTCGGCCTGCTCGGCGGATGGCGGCCCGAAGGTGAAGTTGCGCGACATGTCGGAGGCGTAGCCGCCGACCGTGCAGACCATGTCGCACTTCAGCGGATCGCCAGGCATCGCTTTCGCATCGGCATCTTTGGCCCGAGCGCCCAGCGTCACATATTCGGCAGTTTGGACCGGATGAGACAGGCCGGACGCGGCCGTGGCGACACCTTGCCGGTAGAGGGCAATGAGATCGGCCTGGCGCATGCCGGCCATCGCATCGACCTGCAGCCGCTCCAGCCCGGCTTCCGACAGGATGATGCCTTGCTGCAGCAGGTCGATCTCGCGCGGCGACTTGATGGCCCGCAACCTGTCGAGCACGGCCGAGCCGTCGACCATCGTGCAGGCCGGCAACAGCGCCTGCATGACCGAGAAATCGGCGGCGGGCACAAAATCGAGGTCGACGCCGACCCTTGCGCGCCCGAGCCCGAACCCGGTCAGGATCTGCTTCAGCTCGTCGACGGCACGAGCGAGTTCGAATGTCGCGGGCCGAGAAAAACCCGGCGCCCGGCCGGCAAGGCCGGCCTCGATGCGTTGCGGCAACCCTTGCCCTGACGTCGAGGCGTCCAGCGTGGCGGCTTCGATCCAGATCGGGTGGCTGCGGATGACAGCATCCGGCAGAACCCGCTGCAATTGTCCCGCATTGAAGTCCGCCACCACGACGCCGATCGGCAGGTCTCGGCCAGCCGGGATGACGACAAAGCCGGCGCCGGCGCGCCGGAACAGTCCCGCCGGGCCGATCGAGGCTCCGGTCGCATAGTGGAAGGCCTCGGGCGCGCACAGCACCAGCGCCTCGATGCCGGCGCGGTCCATCAGTTGCGCCGCGCGCTGGCGGTCGACAAAGCCTGTCATGGGTTTCTCCACTGTCCGAAGCGGCAACGGAGCATTCCGGGCATCGACAATCAAGCCGCTGACAACAGCTACTTGATCGATTCCAGCTTGGCGACGGCAGCGGTGAAGCCAGCCAGCGACACCGGGATGGTGACCGGCTTGCGGGTGACCGATTCCATGCCGATGTTCAGATTGGTCCCCGACTTCATGGCCTTGATGAGATCCGCCGACAGCGGCGTGGCGGCATAGGCGCCGTTCTGGTCGCTGGTCTGGATGGCAATCGTCGTCTTCTGGCCCTGGTCGATCTGGAAGGAGGCGCCGGACGGCAGGAACAGGCCGTGCGGCAGGGCAAGCAGCATGGCGAGGCTGCCATTGCCGTTGTCGCGGCGCACGGTCACGGTCAGCACGCGCTGCCCGGTCTTGGCCTCGGTCAGGTTCTGCGAAAGCTGGCACTGAAGCTCGGTGGTCGCCGAACCGCTGGAGCAGTTCATCGCCCACGGATTGGCATCGGCCGGTTTTGCATTGGTTTCAGCCGGCTTTGGCTGGGCCGGCTTGGCATCTTCGGCGAGGGCCGGGCCGGTGGCCAGAGCAAGCCACAGGGCGGCCAGCCCCGCGGCCATGCCAAGTAAATTAGATCTAGCTAAAGTAAATGTCATGTTGTTTTGCCGGATGCCTTGCATGTTTCCTCGCCGCGCCCGGTATTCTCCCGAGCATGGCTTGATACAACACCCGCGACTGTTCCGGAAGCCGAGCAGGAGGCAAGCAAGCCGGCGAAATTACTGTGGCTTTTCGGATACAACGAACAATATTGCAGGAGGCCCTCAGAAATCGAAGCGCCGGAGACTCGCTATACAATAGAATTCGAGTAAGATTTTACACGGGGTGCGTGCAGTCCCCGAAGGACTCGCCAGGGATGGGAACTACCGAGACGCCTCGGCAAGTTGGTGAGATGGCGGCGCGTGGGGAGGATTTCCGCGTGCACGCCGGCTATCGCCGTTCGCGAATCGCCAGGCATCTCTGGAAGACGACGGCACTGACGACGCTGGCGCTCGGCCTTTCAGGCATGGCCGCCTATGGCGATCCCAACGGGCTATGGCAGCCGCAGATCCGCGCCATCATCGGCGCCGACAACAATGGCGGCAACGGCGCGCTCGAAGGTTTCATCCCGCTCAAGCAGACGGCCGAATCCGTGCTGTTCCTGGATGTCCGGGCCAAGCACGATTTCAAGGATGGTTCCGGCCAGGATGTCGGCCTCGGCATTCGCCGCATCGTCAACCCGGACCTGATGATCGGCGGCTACGCCTATCTCAATCTCGAGAACTACAACTCCACCCAGTTCACCGCGGCCACGCTGGGCGCCGAGGCGATCACGCCTCATTTCGATGCGCATGTGAACGTCTATCTGCCGATCAAGGGTGATTCGACGGATCACTCGACCAGTTCGACCCTGTCGATGGTCAGCAACCAGCTGATCGAGCAGATCTCGGTCCTCGACCACCGCGATTACGCGGCATGGGGCATCGAGGGCGAGATCGGCGCGCAGGTGCCGGTCAACCTGCCCGACAAGCATTCGCTGCGGCTCGACATTGGCGTCTATCATTTCGAGGATCCGCATGGCGACGACGGCAGCGTCACGGGCGCCAAGGCCGGCTTCGAGTATACGATCGGCGATGTTTTCGGCAGCAACACGGAACTGGTCTTCGCCGGCGAGGTCCGCAACGACAATCGCGACGACACCC
>NZ_RZPF01001320.1:0-587 GCF_004022735.1 Mesorhizobium sp. M7A.F.Ca.AU.001.01.1.1 | reverse complement strand
CCACAATGCCTTTGCCTGCCATCGAGCTGCTGGCGCCTGAGATGTTGACGCTGACCGTGCCGGAACCATTGTTGAGGATGTTGGCTGCATCGCCGCTGCCGCCGGCGAAACCGCCGGCGCCGGTGACCAAGATATCGCCAGCGCCGCCGGTGCCGGCGATCAGCTCCAGGCCATCGGTCGCGCCGGTCACCGTGTTGGCGGCATTCACTGTCACTGCGCCGCCGCCGGCCGCCAGAATGCCCTCGGAGAGGGTGCCGGTGATCATGCCGGCCGTGGTGACGGTGATCGCGCCCGTGCCGCCAGTGGTCGCGGCGATGCCCCTCGTGCCAGAGACATTGCCTGTGGTCACATCGACCGTGGCCGCAGTCGCTGCGAAGACCATTTGGGCGGTGATGCCTGCAAACCCGGTGGCGGTGACGTCGCCCGCAGTCACCTTGATATTGCCGCCACTGCCCTGCGCAAAGATGCCGCCACTGCCGCCGCCAGTCGCGGTGACCGGACCAGCCGCCGTCACCGTGAGCGTGCCCCCGCCCAAGTTTACCGCGGAAATCCCGCTGCGGCCATCGATTGCGCCGTTGGCCGTCACC
>NZ_RZPF01001319.1:0-592 GCF_004022735.1 Mesorhizobium sp. M7A.F.Ca.AU.001.01.1.1 | reverse complement strand
GTGCTGGAGGACGCCGCCTTGCGTGCAGACTGGGAAGCCGAACTTGAAGAGATGCGGCTGCGCATGCTGAGACTCCGTGTCCAGTTCTCCGAAGCCCTGCGCCGGCAATCCAATTCCGACCGCTTCGATTTCGTCGCCAGCCATCGCGGCATGTTCTCCCGCCTTGGCCTCACCGAAGCGCAAGTCGAACGGCTGCGCGCCGAGCACGGCGTCTACATGGTCGGCGACAGCCGCATCAATGTCGCCGGCCTGCCCGAGGACGGCATGGACGACCTCGCCAAAGCGATCGTCTCGGTGCTCGACTGACGTGGCTCGCCTGTGGACAAGGCACTCTCGCCGGCTGACAGCGTTGGCCGCGCGGCCGGCCGCGCGATAGCATCAGCCCTATGACGCCATCGAAAGACATTTCGCGCCTGATCGAGATCATGGCGGCGCTGCGGGCGCCGAAGACCGGCTGTCCCTGGGATATCGAACAGGATTTCTCGACCATCGCGCCCTACACGATCGAAGAGGCCTATGAGGTCGCGGATGCCATCGCGCGCGGCGACCTCGACGATCTGCGCGACGAACTCGGCGATCTGCTGCTGCAGGT
>NZ_RZPF01001318.1:0-596 GCF_004022735.1 Mesorhizobium sp. M7A.F.Ca.AU.001.01.1.1 | reverse complement strand
CTCGTCGGCCACGCCAAGCGCATTCTTGCCGTCCATCGCGAGGCTTGGCTGGCGCTGAAGGGCGCCCGCGCTGCCGGGCGCGTTGCCATCGGCACGACGCAGGATTTTGCCGACAGCGGCCTGCCGGATCTGCTGCGTGCTTTCGCCGGCAGCCATCCGCGCGTCAGGATCGAACTGCGGGTCGGCCGTTCCGCCGAGTTGGCGCAGGCGCTGCAGTCTGGCGGCCTCGATCTGGCGATCGTCATGCGCCAGACGGCAGCGGCGGACGAAGTCGGCGTGCTGCGCGAGCCGATGATATGGCTATGCTCACAAAAGGGGCTGGCCACGCGGCAGGAGGAACTGCCGCTGGCGCTGCTCGATCCATATTGCGGTTTTCGCGAAGCGGCACTTGCCGCACTCGATGCCGCCGGCCGCCGCTACCGCATTGCTGCCGGCAGCGCCAGTCTGGCCGGCCTGCGCACAGCCGTGAACGCCGGTGTCGCACTGACGCTGCGAACGGCTCGCTTTGCCCATTCCGGGATTGTCGAGGCGCCGCGCCAGCTTGGCCTGCCGCAGGTGCCTTTGGCTGAGTTCGCCATCCGGCTGCGTGCCGGTGC
>NZ_RZPF01001317.1:0-604 GCF_004022735.1 Mesorhizobium sp. M7A.F.Ca.AU.001.01.1.1 | reverse complement strand
GCCTGCGGCGACCGAGCCGGTGAAGGCAACGGCATGGGTGCGGTCGGAGGCGATCAGCGCCTGCGCTGTGGCCGCTCCGCCGGGCAGGCAGGAGACCAGCCCCTCTGGCAGCGAGCGGAACACGGTCATGTAGTCCAGCGTCGAGAGCGTCGTCGCCTCGGCCGGCTTGATGATGCAGGCATTGCCGGCGGCGAGCGATGCGGCGACCGTCCAGCACATCAGCAGGATCGGGAAATTGTAGGGCATGATGTGTACGGAGACGCCGTAAGGTTCGTAGCGCGCATACTGGAACGAACCGGCCTGCGTCGTGCCGGCGATCTTGCCGGCATCGTCGCGCGCCATCTCGGCATAGTAGCGGAAGATCGGCGCGCAATTGGCGATCTCGCCGATCGCTTCGGGGTAGGGTTTGCCCATCTCGCGCACCATCAGCTCGGCGCAACGCGTGAAGTCCGCCGCCTCGATGGCGTTGGCGACGGCATGCAGATGCTTGGCCCGGCTCTTGGCATCGAGCTTCTTCCAGGCGGCCTGCGCCTTCGTCGCGGCCGTGAGTGCGGTATCGATCTCGCCGTCTGTCGCAGCAGGGATAGCGCCGACGGTTTCCAGC
>NZ_RZPF01001316.1:0-605 GCF_004022735.1 Mesorhizobium sp. M7A.F.Ca.AU.001.01.1.1 | reverse complement strand
GGCTTGCGCTTCCGTGTCGCGCAGCAAGGGCTCGGCGACATCGGCGCCGGCGGCAAGCTCGGGATCGAGCAGCCGGTGGGTGTAGTCGAAGGTCGGTCCGAGCAACTGGCCGCCGGGCAGATCCTTGTAGGTCGCCGAGACGCGCCGCTCGACCAGCATGTTGGCGGTGTCGATGGGCCTGGAGTAGCCGAAGCGCGGCAGCGTGGTGCGGTAGGCGCGCACCAGGAAGATCGCCTCGATCATGTCGCCGCGCGCCTGGACGATGGCGAGCGCGGCCAGTTCACGATCATAGAGCGAGCCTTCGCTCATCACCCGGTCGACGCCGAGCGCCAGCTGCTCGACGATCTGGTCGAGACGAAGGGCGGGCACCGAACGGTCGCCACGCCGGCGGTCGGCCAGCAGGCTGTGGGCGTTGGCGATTGCCGCTTCGCCACCTTTTACCGCGACATACATCTTACGCCTCCATCGTCTTGATGCGCGTCGTGCGCGGTAGGCAGGCGATGCCGCCTGATGTGGCGAGGATGATGTCGACGCCGCGCGGAAAGCGCTTGATATTCTGCTTCCACTGCTCGACGAAATGGCGTGGCATCTGCGCCGGCGCGATC
>NZ_RZPF01001315.1:0-607 GCF_004022735.1 Mesorhizobium sp. M7A.F.Ca.AU.001.01.1.1 | reverse complement strand
GACCGAGCATGTCTGGGCCGGCAGCAGCATCAAGCTGACGCTGGTCGCCACCGACGATGCCGGGCACACCGCATCGAGCGAAACCAAGACGCTGCTGATGCCGGAGCGGCCTTTCGCCAATCCGCTGGCACGCGCCGTGATCGAACAGCGCCGCCTGCTGGCGCTCGACGCCAACGCCAAGCCGCGCGTGCTCGACCTGATGGACGCCATCACGCTGCGGCCGGAAGACACCTTCGACAACATGTCCCACTACCTCGCCATCATGAGCGCCCGCACCCGGCTGAAGATGGCCGACAGCGACGATCAATTGCGCAGCGAGGTCTCCTATCTCTGGGAAATCGCGCTCGGCATCGAGGAAGGCAATCTTTCGGCCGCCGAAAAGCGGCTGCGCCAGGCGCAACAGGCGCTGCAGGACGCCATCAAGAATGGCGCCAGCGACGCTGAAATCGAAAAGGCGATGAAGGAACTGCGCGAGGCGATGAACCAGTTCCTGCAGGAATTCGCGGAGCGCGCCAAGCAAAATCCCAACGCCCCGCAGATGCAGCAGAATGGCCAGGAACTGCGCCAGAGCGACATCGATCGCATGATGGACCAGATCGAGAACCTG
>NZ_RZPF01001314.1:0-610 GCF_004022735.1 Mesorhizobium sp. M7A.F.Ca.AU.001.01.1.1 | reverse complement strand
CACCTATGCGCCTTTCGCCCCTGCTCTGGTGACATTGCTCAGTCGGCATGGCGCCGGCGATCATCAGCACCCGCACCTTTGACAGCTCCGTCGCCGGCACATCATCGAGCACCGGCATCGGTCGCAGCAGCGCGGCGCGTTCGACAAGGCCCGGATGCAGCAGCATCAGGCTCGAAACCAGATTGGCGCCGTTCGAATAGCCGAGGAAAATTGTGCGCGAGAGGTCGAGATGATGGCGTGTGGCCGCGTCAGCGACGAAGCCCGCAAAGGCCTCGGTTTCGGTGCGGATGCTCGCCTGTTCGAAGCGCGTCGGCGTGATCCGCGCGAACCAGCGGAAACCATCCTCCTGGACAACGCGGCCACGCACCGCGACGAGCGTGGCACGCGGTGCGATCTCTCGCGCCAGCGGCACCAATGTCGTCTCGTCGACACCCGACCCATGCAGCAGGAAGAAGCAGTCGCCCGTTGAATCCGCCGCGCCGTAAAGCCGGTAGTGGAAGGCGAGATCACGCCGCAACGCACCATCTTGTGAGGTCTCGTCGATCATCGACCATCCTCTTGATTATATGACTTTTCGCTCAATTTGCCGGCTTCAAAACGCAATATTTTC
>NZ_RZPF01001313.1:0-612 GCF_004022735.1 Mesorhizobium sp. M7A.F.Ca.AU.001.01.1.1 | reverse complement strand
GTCCACATTGTCGGCAGCCGCGACCGGCTGGTGACGTCGCTCGCCAACGATCGGCGCGGTCTTCGCGCCAGAGGCTTTGCCGTCGTTGCTGCTTAAGGTGGATGAAGGGGCGCAAAGCGGCGTCTGGACGTGTGCGCACTTTCGCCCTCGCTTCGCAGACGCCGATGGCGTAAGGAGCGGCGATGGAAAACAACCGATTTGAAACACCTGTGACTGTGAAGTCAGTCGCGGCGGGAAGCACTCAGCTCTTGCGCACGGCGCGTGAGGCTTCCGACTACCTCCTCAACAGCTGGCCCGGCAAGCGCAGCCCCAAGCATCGCGCGGCCCTGCAGGCCTGCCATGACGCACTCGCCGGCGACAAGCCGGCGATGAACGCCAGGCGCGCCTTCATTGCGGCGGCGCGCGAAGTGGACGTCTTTGTCAGCGACAAGGCGCCGGCCTGACACAAGGCGACATCCGAGGCGGCAATCCGGATTGAGGCACGGCCCGCATCTGCGGGCCTTTTGCCGTCACTTTGCCGTTTCGGTTTCGGCTTCAGTCTCGTCTTCGGGCTTCGAACGTTCCCTCGCTGCAACCTTGGCTGCCAGCTTCTCGGCCTTCTTGGCCGCCTTC
>NZ_RZPF01001312.1:0-612 GCF_004022735.1 Mesorhizobium sp. M7A.F.Ca.AU.001.01.1.1 | reverse complement strand
GGACATTTCAGCCTCCTTTCCCGAAAACCATGCGGTGTGTGACGAACTCTTCGCCCGCCACGCGCTGAAAGCCAAGCCGTTCATAGAAACGGAAAGCTTCTTGCGGCGCGCGGGTGTTCAGCATGGCGAAATGGTGACGTGCCCTGTCGACAACGGTTTCGACCAGCATCCGGCCAAGGCCGGCGCGACGGTGGCGCGCGCTGACGAACAGGTGCCGGACCCGGCCGTGGCCCCTGTCCTCGAAATAGGGATCGATGTTCAACCCGCACACGCCGGCGAGTTCCCTTCCATACCATGCTCCGTACAGCGCCTCCCCCCGTTTCAGGAACTTGTTGCGGCCACTTGCCCAGCCATCCGCAAGGCGTACCAGCATCCAGTAGCCTTCCAGCCGGCTCTCTTCCTTCAGCGTGTCGAAGGCCGGCATGGTCGGCCGAAACCGCTTGAGCACGTAGCCGACCTCTGGGATGGCGCCTGTCGATCCACCCATTGAGCTACTCCGCCGGGCGCGTCTCTTCGAGCACGCTGTCCTCGTGATAGAGAAAACCGCCGGACTGCCGCTTCCACAGCCGCGCATAGAGCCCGTCGAGCGCCACCAATTGGTCATGCGTGCCT
>NZ_RZPF01001311.1:0-617 GCF_004022735.1 Mesorhizobium sp. M7A.F.Ca.AU.001.01.1.1 | reverse complement strand
CCGGCGCCGAGCGGCGGCACGACGACGCTGCCGGTTTCCATCGACATCAAGCAGATCGACCTGCCCGAGATCGCGCTTGGCCAGCAACTGGCCGGCAGCGGCATCGCCGAACTTGCCGCCAGGGGCATGCTCAAGGCCGACGCCGCGCCGCTGGCGGTCGAGACGGTGCTCAACGTCACCCGCCATGACGGCAAGCAAGGCAATGTCGATGCCAAGATCCACTTTGCGCCGGCGGACAACAGGCTCGATCTTGACCTCAAGGCCTCGGAGCCGGCAGGCGGCATCATCGCCAATCTGCTCAAGCTGCCCGATACGCCGCCGGTCGACATAATTGTCTCGGGCACCGGGCCGCTCGCCAATTGGAACGGCATCGGCACGTTCTCGGTCGACGGCAAGATCGTCACCCAGCTGACAGGCCGGCACCAACTGACCGACAAGGGTAATCATGTTGAGGCCAAGGGCGACGGCGATTTCGCTCGCTTCCTGCCTGAGAATCTCAAGCCGCTGTTTGCCGGCAAGACCAGCTTCGATGTCGCCGGCACCGCCACATCGGCCGGTGGCGTCAGTGTCGACCGCGCCAACATCGACAGCGATGCGGTGCACGGCACCGCGACCGG
>NZ_RZPF01000130.1:0-11276 GCF_004022735.1 Mesorhizobium sp. M7A.F.Ca.AU.001.01.1.1 | reverse complement strand
CACGGACAGCACGCGCTTGCGGCGGTGTCGAAGCCGGCACCTGGCTGGTGGCGCGCGCCGGCCTGCTGGAAGGACGCAGCGCCACCGCCCACTGGGAGGACATGGAGGATTTTTCCTCGGCATTCCCCGGCGTCGATGTCCGCCCTGACCGCTATGTTATCGACGGGCCGGTGTTCACCTCGGGCGGCGCGTCGCCGACCTTCGACCTGATGCTGCATCTCATCCGCACGAGGCTCGGCATGGCCGTCGCGCTCGATGTCGCCAGCGTCTTCATCTACGACCAGGCGCGCGCCGCCACCGACGCACAGCCGCTGGTCTCGCTCGGCCGGCTCGATGGCTATGATCCGCGGCTGGCGCAAGCGATCCGGCTGATGGAAGCGCATGTCGACCAGCCGCTGACCATTGAAGCGGTGGCCAAGCGCGCCGGCGTGACGGCACGGACGCTGGAGAGCATCTTTCGCAAATCGATCGGCGAGACACCGGGCGCCTATTATCTCAGGCTGCGCCTGGGCGCCGCGCGCCGGCTGGTGGTCGATACAAGGATCGCCATGGCCGATATTGCCGGGCGGACCGGATTCTCATCCGCCGCGGCGTTTTCAAGAGCGTTTTCAAGGGCTTTCGGCGAAGCGCCGGTCAGGCTGCGCCGGGGCTGACTATGATAGAATCAGGCAGCGTTCTGACGGTCGCTGCCGCCGTCGATCTGCGAGCGCATTTGCTTGGCAAGATGGGTCTCGAAACGGCTGGCCACAGCGCGATCCCATTCGTTCGAGCGGCGCGTGCCGTCCTTCGGATGCGGCATTGCCATCAGCCGGTCGATGATCGATCCAGCCTCGCCAGGTGAGAGCAGGGCGTCGATTTCACGTTCGTTCTGCATATCGGTTCGCCTCCTTCTTCCTCTCCCGCCACGAGCCACTCTTATACGAGATTCGTGACGGCAGTTTGAAGGCAAGAGCGAGGTCATTGAAGGGCGTCGAAGGGCAAAACCATGTCGCTGGACCGGGCCATGCGCAAAGCTGTTCCTGCGCCCAGGCAGGTCAGGTCAACGAGAAATCTATTGTTGGATTGCGCAATTCCCAAGGCAAAGCGCTGTACGCTTTTCCCGGGGAAACCGGTACCCACTTTTCCTGGAATTGCTCAAAGCCGCTTTTCGAACAGCACCGTGGTGAAGCCACTGTCCCATTCGTCATCGGGATAGCGGCTTTTCTCGATATAGCCGACCGCTTTGTAGAGTGCTTGTGCGGGCAGGTTGAACGTGTCGGTCTCCAGCCGCGCCTGCGCCAATCCGGCCGCACTGACCGCCTGTTCGGCATGGGAAAGCAGCTTGCGGCCGACACCTTGGCCTTGACGGGATGCCATCACGTGCAGGGCCTCGATGAAATCCGCGCGCCAATGGATCAAGCCGGCGACCTCGCCATCGATCTCGGCAATGGCGAATTCAGGCCAGCTCTGGTCGACATAGCGCCCGCCAATATCCGTCTCGACATAGCGTTGCGCGGCTGCTTCGGTGATGTTCGGCAGCCAGGTGCCTTCGAAGGTTTCCTGCAGCACCTGCTTCAGCGCCGGAATATCGCTCGCCTGCGCAGGGCGCACGATGATTCGATCCTCTGCCATTTCCGTCTCCTGCCAATGCATGTCGCCCAAAGTGCACAGCGGTTTGGGACGACGACATGCCGCCGCACGGGCCCTCTTTCGGTGACACGTGTAGCGTCCTGGTCCCACGCAGGCTGCCGAAGATCTGTGCGATCCTCGGCAGCTTGTCGCGAAGTGGGCTGACTAGCAGATGGCGATGGCGGCGGCTTTCAGCCAGTGGCGCCGGATGTCGGTCCAAAGATGAAGCGGCGCTCGCCCTACACGTAGCGGTTGACGATGTTTTCCAGCAGTTCCTGGCGGCCGGACCTCGGCTGCGGCTCGATCTTCTTCTTGACGACACGCTCGGCGATATCCTCAAGCGTGCGCTTGCCGGCAAGCATCGCCTTGCCCTCGGCCGTGTTCCAGCCGGCATAGCGTTCGGCCAGCGGCGCCGACAGTGCCTTGTCCTCGACCATGCGCGCCGCGGCTTTCAGGCCGCGAGCGCAAGAGTCCATGCCGCCGATATGGCCGATCAGCAGGTCCTGCGGATCGAGCGACTGGCGGCGCAGCTTGGCGTCGAAATTGGTGCCGCCGGTCTTGAAGCCGCCAGCCTGCAGGACTTGGTAGTAGGCCAGTGCCATTTCCGGCACGTTGTTGGGGAACTGGTCGGTGTCCCAGCCCGACTGGTAGTCGTTGCGGTTCATATCGATCGAACCGAAAATGCCGAGCGCATTGGCCAGAGCCAGTTCGTGCTCGAAGGAATGGCCGGCCAGGATGGCGTGGCCCTGCTCGATATTGACCTTGACCTCCTTCTCCAGCCCGAAGCGCTTGAGGAAGCCGTAGACCGTGGCGACATCGTAATCGTACTGATGCTTGGTTGGCTCCTGCGGCTTCGGCTCGATCAGGATCGTGCCCTTGAAGCCGATCTTGTGCTTGTAGTCGACGACCATGCTGAGGAACCGGCCGGCCTGTTCCTGCTCGCGCGCAAGGTCGGTGTTGAGCAGGGTCTCATAGCCTTCGCGCCCGCCCCACAGCACGTAGTTTTCGCCCTTCAACCGCTTGGTGACGTCGATACAGCTTTTTACCGTCGCCGCCGCATAGGCAAAGACATCCGGATCGGGATTGGTGGCCGCGCCCGACATGAAGCGGCGGTTGGAGAACAGATTGGCGGTGCCCCAAAGCAGCTTGACGCCGGTCTGCTTCATCTTGCCCGCGAAGTAGTCGGCGATCTCATCGAGGCGCGCCGCACTCTCGGAAAAATCCTTGCCTTCCGGCCGTACATCGGCGTCGTGGAAGCAGAAGTAGGGCGCGCCGAGCAACGAGAACATCTCGAAGGCGACGTCTGCTTTCAGTTTTGCCAGCTCCATCGTGTCGACGCCGCCGGCCTTGGGAAACCACGGCCGGTCGAAAGTCTGGCCGCCGAACGGATCGCCACCCGGCCAGGCAAAGGAGTGCCAGTAGGCAACGGCGAAGCGCAGATGATCTTCCAGCCGCTTGCCGGCGACGACCTCATCGGGATTGTAGAACCTATAGGCCAGCGGATTGGTCGAATCCGGCCCTTCATATTTGATCTTCTGGATGTCGCCGAAAAATCCACTGCTCATGATTTCTGTCCTCTCACAAAGTTCTGACGCCATTACCTCAGGCGTAATTGGTTTCACGCCGGCGCTGGTTGAAAAGGGTCATGTCAAAGCCACCAAACGAAGGAGACAGACCATGACCGACCTCACCAAGATCGCTGAAAACTACATCACCGCCTGGAACGAAAGCGATGCCGGCCGCCGGGCCGAATTGCTCAAGGCGACCTTCACGGAAGACGTCAGCTACCGCGATCCGCTCATGCAGGGTGATGGCCATGAAGGCGTCGCGGCTCTGATCGACGGCGTGCAGCAGCGCTTTGCCGGTTTCCGGTTCTCGCTGAAGGGTACGCCGGACGGTTTTGCCGACAAGATCCGCTTCTCGTGGAATCTCGGACCTGAGGGGACGCCTTCGGTGATCGAAGGTACCGACATCGGAATCATCGAGAACGGCCGCCTCAAGAGCGTCACCGGTTTTCTCGACAAGGTGCCGGCGCAGTGAGCCGGACAGCCGCGGCGTGGGCGAAAGATCGCTCACGCCGTGGCGACCCTGATTGCCGGATAAAGCGCCCGGTAGCGCTGATAGGCATCGGCATAGGCGCCGCCGAGCGCCGCATCCGGTTCGATAGTTGCGTCCGTCCTCGGGGCCGTACAGATTTCGAGCGGATCGGCACCCGTCGCCGCGATCAGGCCGAGCCGCGCGGCACCAAAGGCGGCGCCGAAGTCGCCGTCGGCAGGAATGTCGACAGGCAGTTGAAGCGCGGTGGCAATCGCCTTCAACCAGTAGCGTGAGCGCGAACCGCCGCCGATCGCCGTCACCCGCGTCAAGGCTGTGCCGGCCGTGGCCAGCGCTTCGAGGCTGTCGCGAAAGGCAAAGGCTACACCCTCCAGCACGGCCTGGGTCAGCACGGCACGGCTCGATTGATGCGCCAGTCCGGTGAACGCGCCGCGAATGGCGGAATCATTGTAGGGCGTGCGCTCACCCGAGAGGTATGGCAGGAAGGACACGCCGCTCGGCGCCTTCAATGTGTCGCCGAGCTCAGTGGTCAACTCGCCGGCGCTCTTCCCGGTGATTTCCGACAGCCAGTTGAGCGAATCGGTTGCCGACAGGATGACCCCCATCTGGTGCCAGGTGTTCGGAAGCGCGTGGCAGAAGGTGTGAACCGCGCTAGCCGGGTTGGGCAGGTAGGAAGCGTTGGCGGCAAACAGCACACCCGACGTGCCGAGCGAAACAAAAGCGTGGCCGGCGCCAACCGTGCCCATGCCGCAGGCCGAGGCCGCGTTGTCGCCGGCGCCACCGGCGATCGGAATGCCGGCCTGGACGCCCCACTTCGATGCCAATTCGCTGCGCAATGCGCCTGCCTTCTGCGTACCCTCGACCAGCGACGGCATCTGCTTTTCATCGAGCGATGTCGCCGCGAGCAAATCCGCACTCCAGCGCCGCTTGCCGACATCGAGCCAGGACGTGCCGGCAGAATCCGACATTTCCGAAATGTGCTCGCCCGAAAGCCAGAGCCGCAGGAAATCCTTGGGCAGCAGCACTTTTGCGACCTTGGCGAAGACAGCGGGCTCGTTTTTCTTCACCCAGGCCAGTTTCGGCGCGGTGAAACCGGGAAAGACGATGTTGCCGGTCAGGGCGCGGAAACGCGGATCGGCATCGAGGACGGCGGCCTCGGCATGGCTGCGCGTGTCGTTCCACAGGATGCAGGGGCGCAGCACCTTGTCGGCGGCGTCAAGCAGCGTGGCGCCATGCATCTGGCCGGACAGGCCAATGCCCTTGACTGCCGCGAGTTCATGCGGATGGGAGGATTTGAGCTCGGCGATTGCGTCTTCGCAGGCCCGGATCCAGTGCTCGGGATTCTGTTCCGACCAGCCGGGGTGCGGCCGTGAAACATCAAGCGAACCATGGCCGGAACCGATGACGGTTTGCCCGGCATCGATCAGCAGCGCCTTGACGCCCGACGTCCCGAGATCGAGGCCCAGATACATGTCTTCCTCCCACGCCAGTTAATTTTTTCGGGTCTCGAAAAAATCTGGCTTGGCCAGTTTTTAAAACAAGATCCGCTTCGGGTCAATTCTCCGACAAATCGGCGGCGCGTCGCACAAACAGCGCTGACAGCGGACTGTCGGGCCGCGCCATCGAACGCTCCGCCGTGAGCGCCTTGGCCAGCGCACCCTCACCGGCGCGCAAGGCCGCCTCGATCAGCGTCAGGTCGATGACGTCGCGCTGGGCGTGGCTGCCACCGAAACGATGTGCGATCGCGCGGATCGGCCGGATCAGGCGCGCGGTCTCGGCGTAGCTGCCCTCACCGAATGCCTTGATGGCGAGCGTCAGCGGATGGCCGACATCCCGCGTGAAAGCCGCATTGTCGTCGCTGCCACGCATGGCCTCGCGCTGAGCCTCGAGCAAGGCGAGGGCCGGCGCATCTAACCCGGCACCCACGAAGGCCATCATCGCGTGGGCGTCGTTGAAGGCATAAAGACCCGCTCCCGCCTTGCCCCAGTTGGCGGCGAGTGCCGCCCAGCGGTCGCCGACATCGACGCCGCCGAGGTGGAGCCGCCACAGGATTGCCGAGGCATCGACCATGTTGAGCGCCATCGTCGATTGCACGCTGTAGATAGGGCCGTCATAGAGGGCCAGCACCGCGTCGGTCTCGCCGAGATCATAGTGGAACAGCGCCAGGTGCCACCAATTGTGGACCTGCAGGAAGCTCTCCCGTGTCCACGCTTCCGGATTGGCGCGCATCCAGGCAATGCCATCCCTTTGCCGGCTTTGCATCTCCATGACATGGGCGACGGCGTGCTGCGCCCAGCCGTCGCGCGGCTCGATGTCGACTGCCTCGCGGCCAAGCTGCTCGGCCCTGACATAGTCACCCATTTCCTCCAGCCCGAAAGCCTGCATGCCGAGCATGGCGTGGTAGCCGGGCATGCCGCTTTGCCACGAAGGCAGGGCACGAGCGATGCGGTCGCGCAGCATGCGGGCATTGCCGGTGAAGAAATCGATCTGGTGGCCGACCTGCAGCGCCAGCCCGTCGCGCGGGGTCTCGATGGTGATGTCCTCGAGAACGCGGCTGGCCTCATGCCAGCGCCCGCTGGCGAGATGGCCAAGGGCCGAGACATGCGCCCGCTCGCGCGTGGTCGCGGCAAGCGGCAGTGCGGCCTCGTGGCAAGCCTTGGCCACGGCCGTCGCCTCCCGCTCGGTGGCGAGGCCGAACAGATATCCCTTGAAGACATGGGCCATGACGAAGCCGGGATCTTCCGCGATGGCGCGGTCGACGGAAGCTACGGGATCGCCGATGAAGCACTGCAGTTCACGCACTGCCTGGCTGTAAGGCGTGAATCCCGCCTCCGTCGCGCCCGAAAGTGCCAGGCCGAATGCGTCCCTGATTGCCATGCGATGTCCTTTATCGACCCGTGACAGGCCCTTGATCCTTCGGCCCAAAGCGATCCTAAAGCATAGGCCACGGACACGCCAACCGTGCGCTACGCCAGACCTTTCAGTAGTCTTTGCAGTTTAGCAACCATGCGGGGCAGATTAGGCTTTGTAAAATTGAATGAATTGTGTCTTCATTGCGGCGGCTGGCGGGGGCTGGAAATCGCGAATCGAGAGGGGACGCGATGCGGCATGTGAAGAACTCGCTTCCGAACAGTCGTTCGGCGGATGCGCAGGTGACAATTGCTTCGCAACGGCGAAAGCCGCATCCGTTACATCCGTGGCTTATTAGCATCCTCTCAACTACAGCTTTTGCGTTGCTGCCCAACTCCGCCGCGTTTGCCGCATGCGTGCTGGCTCCATCCGCCGGAAACACCGTCTACACCTGTGACAGCGGCGACTCAGCCGGCAGCCTCACCGATCTCGACGGCGACAACACGCTGAATTTTCCCGCCGGCGGCACCGGGCAGATATCAGGCAATGTGACCTTTGGCGTCGGCACGGACCGGCATCGACATGCAGTCAGGCACCATAACCGGCACCGTCGATCAGGGTGGCGGCACGGATTTCTTCAAAATTGGCGCGGGCACCGTCACCGGCAATGTCCAGCAGGGCGCCGGCATCGACGACTTCAACATGAGCGGCGGCCAGATCGGCTCGCTCAACCAGGGCGACGGCCTCGACACCTTCACCATGACCGGCGGACGCATCGTCGATTTCTTCGACGATGGCGACCACGCCGTGATGACCGGTGGCCGCATCGGCCGGGTCAACATGAAGCTCGATCAGAACTATTTCAACATGTCAGGCGGCACCATCGACCGCAACCTCGTCACTGGCTTCGACAAGGACACGATCATCCTGTCGGGCGGCACCATCGGCGGCAACATCAGCGTCAGCGGCGGCAATGACAGCGTCACGGTCACCGGCGGCACGGTCGGTGGCGATATACTGATGAGCTTTGGCGCCGACAATTTCGTCTGGAACGGTGGCGGCATCATCTATGGTTCCGTCGATCTCGGCGGCGATAACGACACCGCCAGGCTCAGCAACCTCACCAACGCCAATCTCGGTGCCACGGATGCCATATCAGGTGGTGCCGGCACCGATGCGCTGACCCTGGACAACGTCAAACTGGATGGCGTCAGCCGGCTCCAGAACTGGGAAAGCATCGACGCCACCAATGACACCCAGCTGACGATGGACAGCAATCTGGTGCTCGGCGACAGCGGCACCGGCACGGGTTCGCTCAGTGTCGATGCCGCAAGCACGCTCTACGGCGGCGGCTTCAATGCGGCGATCCAGGCGTTTACGGCAGGCCAGCTGGCGCAGGTCACCAATGCCGGGCGCATCGACCTGACCAATGGCAGCACCGGCGCCACCGACAGCCTGACGATTTCGGGCAATTATGTCGGCCTGGGTGGCCTGCTGCTTATCCAGACCGAGCTCGGTGACGATTCCTCCGCATCCGACAAGTTGGTCCTGTCGAGCGGAACGGCTTCCGGTTCGACCGGCATCTCCGTGGTCAATCTCGGCGGCGCGGGGGCTGCGACCACGCAGGACGGCATCATGGTCATCCAGGCAATCAACGGCGCCACCTCGGGCGCCACGACATTCGCGCTCGACGCCCCGGTCGCCGCCGGGGCCTTTGAATATTATCTGTTCAAGGGCGGCGTCAGCGCCGGCAGCGAGGAGAACTGGTACCTGCGCTCGACGCTGAACACGCCGGCCCCGCCGGCCGCAGCCCCGCCGGCGCTGGAGCCTGCTCCGCCGCCGGCACCTGAGCCGCCGGCGGCCGAACCGCCGCCGCCGCCGCCCATCGACCCTGCGCCGCCGCCTCCGCCGGAATCCACCCCCGGCGATCCCGATCCGGTTGATCCGGCGCCGCCGGTCGTGCCGACCGATCCGCCGCCCGCGACACCACCGGCACCACCACCGGCACCAGTGGCGGATCCGCCCCCGCCACCGCCGGTGGTGCCAACTGAGGTGCCCGACCTGCCGACACCGGCGGCGGGCGAGGAAATCCTGCTCTATCGCATCGAGGTTCCGGTCTATTCGGCCTTGCCGCCGGTCGCCGAACATCTGGCGATGACGACGCTCGGCACATTCCACGAACGGCGCGGCGAGCAGAGCCTGTTGTCGAACACCGAGCTGTCGCCGGTCTGGGGCCGCATCTTCGGTCAGGACAGCAAGATGGCCTATTCAGGAACGGTATCGCCGTCCTTTGACGGCACCCTGTTCGGCCTCCAGGCGGGCTTCGATCTGTTCGGCCGCGAAACCGCGTCGGGCCAGACCGATCGCGCCGGCCTGTTCGTCGCCTATGCCAGCATGAATGGCGACGTGCGCGGCCAGGCGCTGGGCAGGGACAATCTGTCCGTCGGCAGCATGGATATCAACGGCACCAGTATCGGCGGCTACTGGACCCGGATCGGTCAGGGTGGCTGGTACCTGGACGGCGTCCTCATGGCCACCTTCTTCGGCGGCAACGCAACATCGTCGCGCGACATTGGCATCGACGTCGGCGGGACCGGCGTCACCGCTTCGCTGGAAGGCGGCTATCCCATCGCGCTGGCGCAAGGCTGGACGCTTGAACCGCAGGCGCAACTGGTCTGGCAGCAATTGTCGCTCGACGATGCGTCGGACCGCTTTGCTTCGGTTTCCTTCGATACGGACGGCAGCGTGACCGGCCGGCTCGGCGCACGGCTGCAAGGCGAAACAGCGATCAATGGCATGGCGCTGCAGCCGTATCTCAAGGCCAACATCTGGCACGATTTCGGCGGCACCAGCCATGTCAATTTCGACACCACCGACATCTCGACCGAGGGCAGATCGACCTCGTTCGAGTTCGGCGGCGGCGTGATTGCCAAGGTGACGGACAAGGTCAGCATCTTCGCCACCGGCGACTACACCACCAATCTCGGTGGCGACAAGCGTCGGATCCTCGAAGGCAATCTGGGCTTCAGCGTCAAATGGTAAGGCCGGTCAAAAAGACAGCTTAATTGCTGGAACGCATCGCCACCGTGGCGATGCCGGCGCCGACCAGCAGCGTACCGCCGGTGCGGTTGAAGATGCGGATCGCCTTGGGATTGCGCACCACGTTGCGTGCGCGTGCCGCGATCAGCGCATAGCCGAAGGCATTGGCGAAGGCGAGCGCCAGGAAGGTCGTCTCGAAGATCAGCATCTGCGTCCAGAAATCGGCGTGCCGGTCGAGGAACTGCGGCAGGAAGGCAACGAAGAACGTGATGCTTTTCGGGTTGAGCGCGGTGACCAGCCAGGCGTGCGCCATCATCTTGGCCGAGGAGACCGCGTCGGTGCGCGGTTCGGCCTTCAACGCGCCGCCGGCGCGAAACAGTTTCACGCCAAGATAGATCAGATAACCGGCGCCGATCAGCTTCAGGATGGTGAAGACGGTCGCCGAGGCCGCCAGCAGCGCGCCGATACCCAGCATCGACAACGTCATCGCAGTGAAATCCCCCAACGCCACGCCGACGGCCATCGGCAGAGCGGTACGCCAGCCCTGGCCCAGCGCATAGGACACGACCAGCAGGATGGTCGGACCTGGAATGATGAGAAGGATCGTCGATGCGGCAGCGAAGGCGGCCCAGTTTTCGAAGGACATGCTCGTCTCCTTTGAGCTTAAAGAAGAGGATAAATCCTTAGGCCCGGGAGAATGTAAAGAGGCGATTTCCCTAACTGCGCCAGCGGCAGATCGGTGTCAGTTCGCGCCGCTCAGCGTGCTCACTATATCGGCCAGGCTGACATTGGCACCGAGAACGGTTGCCGCCGCGACAATGGCAGCGGCAAAAAGCTTGATGTCGGTTTTTAAGGTCTTGCACATGGAGGCCCCTCGCTGATGGTTCGAGGAGTAGGAGACGCCGGCGCCGGGAATATGACTCGACCGAGGTCTTTTTGTGCAGCAGCCTTCGTTCAAGTTCAGGCAAGAAGGTCGAACATCGCCAAGGCCATGCGCAAATGCAGGCTGTGCAAGGTCTTCACGCTTTATCAACCATGAATGAGGAAAATGCCTGCTATCCGGCCGGACCGTGCTTCCCGCCGACAGCGTAGGGTCTGGGTATATGCGTGAGTTGCCGCAAGGTCTGACGCCGCCGCGAAATGGCGACGCAATCGAAACCGATCATCATCTTTCCCGCCGCGCCATCCTGTCCGGGGCAGGGGCGCTTGCGCTGCTGAGCGCCGCCGGTTGCTCGACCTCGGGCGGCGGCCTGCCGGCGCTCGAGCTCGACGACGTCACCACGGGTTCCGTGCGGCCGATCCGGCCAAGCATCAGCGTCGACAAGAACGTCACCAGTCCCGGGGTCATGTATGCCGGGCTGACCGACGGCGGCTTCAACGTTCCGGAAGTGCCATATCTGAAGGTCAAGCCGGAATTCCGCCGCCAGATCGTCGTCGACACGACAGGCGAGGCGCCCGGCACCATCGTCGTCCATCTCAAGGAGCGCATGCTCTATTTGGTCCAGCCGGGCGGCGATGCCATCCGTTATGGCGTCGGCATCGGCAAGGACGGTTTCCGCTGGTCCGGCCGCGCCAACATCCAGTACGGCAGGGAATGGCCGACCTGGACGCCGCCGCCGGAGATGATCGCCCGCAAGCCTGAACTGGTGAAATGGCAGGCCGGACAGCCCGGCGGCCTCACCAATCCGCTCGGCGCGCGTGCCCTCTACATCTACCAGGACGGC
>NZ_RZPF01001310.1:0-617 GCF_004022735.1 Mesorhizobium sp. M7A.F.Ca.AU.001.01.1.1 | reverse complement strand
ATCTGTATGCTCTCGCTTACCAAGCGAGAAACAATTTTCTCCATGGCGAGCCAGTTGGACGGGAGCACTTGGTTTTACCTTCCGGTCAGCCCGTTGGGTTTTTGGTCTCGGCGCTTTATCGAAACGCAATTGCGACATTTGTAGATCTGACAGCTACCGTAAGCATCGACGGAAAGGCGTCTGTTGGAGCAATCGCACAGGCAATATCTGAAATGTCCGACCGTCGAAGAGTTCCGCGCACTGTAGAAGATGCCTTCATTAAGGCCATGGCTCCTAAGCCGGAAACCGAAGACGACGATGAGTAGCGACAACAGCCATTCCCGCAGCTATGCACTTTAAAAGAACCTGCTGGTCGAGCACTGCAGCGGCGCTGAAATCCGCCCTTCACGCGATGACCCTGTCGCCTGCAGCGAACCGCAGGCGCCCTATTCCGCGGCCAACGCCGTGACCTCGCGGCGGAAGGGCAGTGCGTCGCCGATATCGGCTTCATCCAGCTCGCGCGCGAAGCGGTGACCGGCATAGGTTGCCCAGGCGATCGGACCCGGCGCCTCGGCGTCGCCGATGATTTTGATCGAGCGGATTCCGCTGTCGGCCCATTCGTCCCGCCGCGCCTTCAA
>NZ_RZPF01001309.1:0-621 GCF_004022735.1 Mesorhizobium sp. M7A.F.Ca.AU.001.01.1.1 | reverse complement strand
GCGCCGACCAGCAGCAGGCCGGCATTCACCAGCGGCGTGCCGTGAATGTTGCCGGCAAGGAGAATGCCGCCGGAAATGGTGAACAGCGCAAACAGCAGGATGATGAACGACATGTATTCGGTGAGCAACGCATGCAGCACCGCTTCGGTCGCTGTGGGGACACCGAAGGCGACCGCCAGCGGCAGGACCACCAGAGCGCCCCAAAGGGCCGCGATCTTGCCGTAGTGATGCTCCCAGACATGAAGAAACAGCAGCGGACCAGTGGCGATCGACAACAGCAGCCCGGCAAAGGGCAGCGCCCACCACAGCGACATCGAAGCGCCGGGCAGGCCGTGTTCCTCCGCCCCGAAAGCCTGTGCCGGAAACAGCACGGCCACGACGATTGCCGCCTTCGTCGCGACCCACAAAAAGCCCCTCTTGCGCCTCACGATCCGTCAGTCCGACAAAGGGTCTTCGAGCCTCACGCCGGCGTCGCGCATGCGCTGCAGCGTGGCATGGAGCGAACCGTTGAGATCGATGCCGCGGCAGGCATCCAGCCGCACTGTGGTTTTGAAGCCCTGGCTGACGGCATCCAGCGCCGAAAAGCCGACGCAGAAATCGGTCGCCAGCCCGACCAGGGTC
>NZ_RZPF01001308.1:0-623 GCF_004022735.1 Mesorhizobium sp. M7A.F.Ca.AU.001.01.1.1 | reverse complement strand
ACGCTCGGGCAGTCGGCGACGCCCGAAACGGTCGCCGCGTTTCAGCGGGAGATCGGCATCGATCGTCCGCCTGTCGAGCGCTACTTCGCTTGGATCGCCCAGATGCTCCATGGCGATTTCGGCTCTTCGTTTGCGAGCCGCACCGGATATCGGCGTACCGTGGCCGAGATCATCGCACCCCGCCTCTACAACACGATGTTCCTTGCAGCGGTGACGGCGCTGATAGCCGTTCCCCTGGCCTTGGGGCTTGGCATTCTGGCTGCGCTGTACCGCAACGGCTGGTTCGACCGGCTGGTGAATGTCGCGACACTGACAACCATTTCATTCCCGGAATTTTTCGTCGCTTATATGCTCGCCTACCTGGTGATCTCGCGCGACACGTTCATCGGATCCGATTTCGCTCAAACGCTGCCTCATTGGCTCACTGTCTCGCTGAACTGGGCGCTCAATGCGGTTCCCAAATTTCCGACATTGTCGAATGTGAACGATCAGACGCCATTTTGGGAGCATCTCTGGAAAGTCGCCCTGCCGGCAATCACCCTTGCGCTTGTAATCGTGGCCCACATGATGCGCATGACCCGAGCGGCCATCATCAACATGCTGTCAAGCCCCTACATCGATAT
>NZ_RZPF01001307.1:0-625 GCF_004022735.1 Mesorhizobium sp. M7A.F.Ca.AU.001.01.1.1 | reverse complement strand
CGCCGAGGATTTCGCCTTCTTCGACGGCGAGGTCGACGCCGCCAAGTGCCGTGACACCGCCGAACTGCTTGCTCAGGCCGCTGATCGCCAGGATCGGGCTCACCGCCGTGCCTCCGAGGGGGCGGTATCGCGCTCTTTCGTCTCCCGCTTCGGATTGCCCGCCAACATCGAGCGAAGCGCCCGCACGACACCGCCGATCAGGCCATCGGGCAAAAGCATGATGACTGCGATCAGGCAGACGCCGTAGACGATGCGCGACTGCACCGGATCGAGGTTGAGCACTTCCGGCAGGAAGGCGACGAGGATGCCGCCGGCCAGCGGGCCCTCGATCAGCCTTGCCCCGCCGATCATCACCATCAGCGCCAGGTAGATGCTGGGGAAAGACGAGAATTGCGAGGGCGAGATGTGGCCGAGGAAATAGGCCAACAGCACGCCGGAGATGCCGGCAAAGACGCCGCTGACGACGAAGGCGCCGATCTTGTGGCGGCCGACATTGATGCCGAGCGAGGCGGCCAGCTTTTGGTTCTCCCGGATGGCGCGCAGCGTGCGGCCATAGGAGGAGTGGATGATCGCCCAGCTCGCCACCGCCGCTGCCGTGACGAAAGCCACCACCATCAGATAGTAG
>NZ_RZPF01001306.1:0-633 GCF_004022735.1 Mesorhizobium sp. M7A.F.Ca.AU.001.01.1.1 | reverse complement strand
CGGCTGGCTCGGTGTCGAAATCCAGCCGGTCACCTCCGACATCGCTGAGTCGCTTGGTCTGAAGTCCAACAACGGCGCACTGGTTTCCAGTGCCCAGGACGATGGTCCCGGCAAGAAGGCGGGCATCACGGCCGGTGACGTGATCACCCAGGTCAACGGCAAGGACGTCGCTTCGCCGAAGGAACTGGCACGGCTGATCGGCGCCTACTCGCCTGGCAAATCGGTTGACGTCACCGTGTGGCGCGACGGCAAGAGCCAGACGGTCAAGGTCGATCTCGGCAAACTGCCCTCGAGCGACAAGCAGGCCTCTGTCGACCAGTCGCAGCCTGCCGCTCCGGCAAAGCCCGACACGCTGGCCGATCTCGGCCTGACCGTCACCAAGTCCGAAAACGGCAAGGGGCTGGTGGTGACCGACGTCGATCCCGACAGCGATGCTGCCGATCGCGGCATCCAGCCGGGCGACGTCATCACATCGGTCAATTCGACCGAAGTGAACGGCACCGACGACGTCACCAAGGCGATGACCGAAGCGGTCAAATCCGGCCGCAAGGCAGTGCTGATGCAGATCACCCGCGACGACACCAATCGTTTCGTCGCGCTGCCCGTCGCCAAGGGCTGAGGTCGGCTCCGGAG
>NZ_RZPF01001305.1:0-633 GCF_004022735.1 Mesorhizobium sp. M7A.F.Ca.AU.001.01.1.1 | reverse complement strand
GCGCTAGGCCATTGGGAGGTGGCCGCCGTGGTACGACAAGTCTGCTGCGCGGACGGTTCCCTCAAGCGCCTGTCCGAGCAGACCGGCGAGGGCCGGAACGTGGTGACGAAGCTGCTGAAGGTGGGGCTGGATTTGTTGGCAGTGCATTACGGGATGATGATGAGGAGGCGGGTGGGGTGAGCGGCGCAAATATCCGGCCGGCGGCGCCGGCCGGATCATTTTTCACAGGATCAGATCATCGGCAGACGCGGATTTCCTCGACGATCCTGTGGTGATGGCGCCAATGCTTGACCAGTGCGATGTGGCAACGGTGGTGACGGTGGTAATAGCGCGGCCTGTAGCCGTTGTCATAGGCGTCGTACTGGTAATAAGGGCGATAGTAGCGATCGCCATAGTCGTAACCATTGTAATAATCGTCGCCGTAATAGTCGTCTGCATAGCCGCCAATGCCGATACTGATACGGCTGCGGGCGTCGGCGGGGGCGATCATCGCCGCCGCCGAAGCAATGGCGATAACCGAAACAAGCAGGAGCTTTTTCATAGCTGCCTCCTTTTCAAGGTTAGGCTAATATATAACTGCCGAGTTGCAGCCTCGTTCCACAGATTCGTAAGATGTGACGAACAATACAGACC
>NZ_RZPF01001304.1:0-634 GCF_004022735.1 Mesorhizobium sp. M7A.F.Ca.AU.001.01.1.1 | reverse complement strand
AACCGCAAGGGTTATGGCCTGACCTTCGGCCTGCACACCCGCATCGAGGGCCGCGTGCAGCATTTCGTCGATGGCATCCATGCCGGCAACATCTATGTCAACCGCAACCAGATCGGCGCCGTCGTCGGTTCGCAGCCGTTTGGCGGCGAGGGGCTTTCCGGCACCGGGCCGAAGGCCGGCGGTCCGCACTATCTCCGCCGCTTCCGCAAGGGGCCGGAGGCCGGCACCCATGTGCAGGATGGCCACAAGGTCACGGCGACCGAGCTTGCCGACAATCTGCCTGATCCCACACTTGGCGGCTGGTCGACGCGTCCGGACCGGATCGCCATTCTGAGGAAGCATCTGCGCGGCAAGGGTGCTGCGGCCATTGGTGCGGCCGCCGGCATCGATTTCGGCCAGGTCGACCTGCCCGGGCCGACCGGCGAAGCCAACACGCTCTCGCTGTCGCCACGTGGACGGGTGCTGTGCCTTGGTCCCGATGGTGATACGCTGCTGGCGCAGACGATCCAGGCGCTCGCCGCCGGCAACGCCGTGCTGGCCGTTGCACCGGGTGCACCGGCGGCCCTTTCCGCTCTGACCGGCAAGGGCCTCCCACTGGCCGTCATCGACGGGCGGCCTGATCCGGTCGAGGCAC
>NZ_RZPF01001303.1:0-636 GCF_004022735.1 Mesorhizobium sp. M7A.F.Ca.AU.001.01.1.1 | reverse complement strand
ACCAAGGCTTCTTCGTGAAGAATGGCGACGGCGCGGCTGACGTCAAACCGATCGCCCATCTCTACAAGAGCCAAGTCTATGCGCTTGCCGCCCATCTCGGCATTCCCGAGGAAATCTGCCGCAGGGCGCCGACGACCGACACCTATTCCCTCGAGCAGACGCAGGAAGAGTTCTACTTCTCCCTGCCCTATGACCGCATGGATATTTGCCTCTTCGGCCTGAATAACGGCCTTTCAGCCGCGGACGTCGGCGCCGCCGCGAAGCTGACTGCGGTCGAGGTCGAACGCGTCTGGGCCGATATCGCCGCCAAGCGCCGGGCGACGCGCCATCTGCACCTTGGCCCGCAGCTCGTCCGCCCCGTCGAGGAAATCGCCAGCTGAGATCGGCGCGACCATCGGGATTACGTCGCCGCGCGGGCAAATGACGGCCTATTCGAACTGCTCCCCGGCCAAGCGATTCCAGCGCTCGCCGGCCAGCCCGTTGAAGAAGCCTTGCGAGCTCAGAAACGCGTTCACCAGCTCCTCGTCGCGCGAATGCACCACGGTCGAGGCCGGTTGAGTGAAGGCGACCCGCCGGCCCAGCATCGCTGCGAGCAGAGCGGGTTGCGTCCGGCCGCGCAGGCCGGCGGCGCCGCGC
>NZ_RZPF01001302.1:0-644 GCF_004022735.1 Mesorhizobium sp. M7A.F.Ca.AU.001.01.1.1 | reverse complement strand
GCACCGCACCAAGCCGCGCTTTGAGGCGGGCGTAGCTGGCGGCATTATCGCCCGGCACGACATCGATGTCGCCGGCGTCGGCTACAGTGATATGCGCCAGCATGTCGAGGTCCCAGTCGAAGCTGTAGCTGCCGTAGAGGAGCGAGTATTTGCGGATTTCCTGCGGCGCGCGGCGTGTCGCGCCGCCGCGAAATGTGGCGATGCCGTCATAGGGCATCCCCACCACCACGGCGTCGGCCGAAAGGCCGGCCAGGTCGCGAACATGGGGAAACGCCATGAATGGCGGCACGTCACCATACATGCGGGGAACGCCCGCTGGGCTCAGGGCTTCGTTCATGGATGCGGTCCTCCGTCTTGTCTTGTCGATGGTGTCGCTGGCCTAGCGGCCGGCGACGGACTCGTTCTGGAAGAGCATGTTGCGCTGTCTCCAGGTGTCGAGGAATTCCCGCAGGCGCGGGCTTTGCGGATCGTTGAAGAGTTTGGCAGGAGGGCCCTGCTCGACCACCTTGCCGCAGTCCATGAAGACGACGCGGTCGGCGACTTGGGCAGCAAAGCCCATCTCATGCGTCACCACCACCATGGTGATGCCCTCGACAGCCAGTTGCTTCATGGTGTCGAGCACCTCGCCCACGAGTTGGGGATCG
>NZ_RZPF01001301.1:0-647 GCF_004022735.1 Mesorhizobium sp. M7A.F.Ca.AU.001.01.1.1 | reverse complement strand
GTGCACGCCCATGACTGGCAGTCGGCGATGACGCTGGCCTATATGCGCTATGGCAAGGCGGTCGGCGTGCCTTCGATGATGACCGTCCACAACCTCGCCTTCCAGGGCCAGTTCGGCGCCGGCATTTTCGGCGAGCTTGGCTTGCCGGCGGCGGCGATGGCGCTCGACGGCGTCGAATATTATGGTGGTGTCGGCTTCCTCAAGGCGGGCCTGCAGGCCGCCTGGGCGATCACCACGGTCAGTCCGACCTACGCGCAGGAAATCCGCTCGCCCGAATTCGGCATGGGCCTCGACGGCCTCATCAACATGCGCTCCAGCGATCTCCATGGCATCGTCAACGGCATCGACACCGGCATCTGGGATCCGGAAACCGACAAGCATCTGGTGTCCAACTACACGGGCAGCACGCTGAAGGCGCGCGCACCCAACAGGGCTGCCGTGGAGGATCGCTTCAGCCTTGAGCGCGATGACAGCCCGATCGTCTGCGTGGTCAGCCGCCTGACCTGGCAAAAGGGCATGGACATATTGGCGCTGGTGGTCGACGGCATTGTCGCGACGGGTGCGCGGCTCGCCATCCTGGGATCGGGCGATGCCGGTCTCGAAGGCGCGCTGCTTGCCGCCGCCGCCAGGCATCGCGGCCGCATCGG
>NZ_RZPF01000012.1:0-21924 GCF_004022735.1 Mesorhizobium sp. M7A.F.Ca.AU.001.01.1.1 | reverse complement strand
TGGCTGAGATCGCCGCCGATCGGCCCGGTGTCGGCCCGCATCGGTATAGCCTGCAGCCCCATGCGCGTAAAAGTCCGGAGATAGGACACGAACATCCTGTTGTAGGCCGCCTTGGCGCCTTCGAAGTCGAGGTCGAAGGAATAGGCGTCCTTCATCAGGAACTCGCGCGACCGCATGACGCCGAAGCGCGGCCGCACTTCGTCGCGGAACTTCCACTGGATGTGGTAGAGATTGAGCGGCAGGTCCTTGTAGGACTTCACATAGGCGCGGACGATCTCGGTGACCACTTCCTCATTGGTGGGGCCGTAGAGCATGTCGCGGTCCTGCCGGTCCTTGATGCGCAGCATCTCCTTGCCGTAGTCGTCATAGCGGCCGCTTTCGCGCCACAGATCGGCCGACTGGATGGTCGGCATCAGGATTTCCAGCGCACCGGCGCGATCCTGCTCCTCGCGGATGATGCGGCATACCTTGTCCAGCACCCGCTTGCCGAGCGGCAGCCACGAGAAACTGCCCTGCCCCTGCTGGCGGATCATGCCGGCGCGCAGCATCAGCCGGTGCGAGACGATCTCGGCCTCGCGCGGATTTTCTTTGAGGATCGGCAGGAAATAGCGCGACAAACGCATGGGCAGGTCCGTGAGTGAGGAGGGTCGCGTCAGAATCGGCGCGACTTTGGCTTGCTTGACCCGGCTTCATAGCCATTTCAAGGCGGAATGGGAACCCGGACGCTTCGGCCCGAAAAGCGGAATCGATTTCCAAAAAACATGGGTAGCCGGGATCAGAAGCGTCGCACCGCCGTTCGCCCGTCCAGAAGACCCATGGCGCTGCAAGGCCTCCCGGTCACTGTGCGCGTCTTGGTGATCGTTCGCCAAGCAACGCCTGCCACACTATTGTGCAGTGCAGCACGAGAATGCCCGTTTCAAGGCAAAATTCTTCGTGACATTTTCATTCGCCTTAGGCTAATGTACCTCGATAACCGAGAGGGCAGAAAAAAATCTGCTCTCCTACGCGGTCAAAGTCTTGGGAGGATGCGATCTAGGCGCGGTTACTCGCTGCCGCCGGAAACCGGAAACAGATCGGACGCGTTTAAATTGCAAGGCCTCGTGCCTTGCATTTTTTTTGTGCAATCATCTGCTTAGCGCAACGCGTTGCCAAACCACCTTACCCAGCGTCAGCGCTCGTCAGGCCGCAAAACGGCACGACGTTCCCCGCCGAAACCCGCCCGGTCCGACATATGAAAACGCCGTCGCTGGACAGTCTATTTAGCCGGCGTCTGGCTGAATTCCGGCACGATGTGCGGGATGTCGTTGAGGCTGTATCCCAGCCCATGCGTCAGGCCATAGAAAATGCCCATCAGGATCGCGGTGGCGATGGTGGTGCGGATCACGGCGCGTAGCATGTGAGGCCCACGCGGCGCGCTCGGAACCGTGCCGAGCGTCACGTCGTGATCGTCGTCCTGCGTCCTCACGCTGAACGGCAGCACGGCGAACAGCACCACCCACCAGGTCGCGAAAAACAGGGCGGTGAACGAAACCCAGCTCATGATTGCTCCAGTTCGATCAGCGTGCCGAAGAAATCCTTCGGATGCAGGAACAGCACCGGCTTGCCGTGCGCGCCGATCTTCGGATTGCCGTCGCCCAGCACGCGGGCGCCGGCGGCCTTGAGCTGATCGCGCGCGGCCAGGATGTCGTCGACCTCATAGCAAAGGTGATGCATGCCGCCGGAGGGGTTCTTCTCCAGGAAGGCGGCGATCGGCGATCCCTCGCCCAAAGGCTCCAGAAGTTCGACCTTGGTGTTGCCGACATTGACGAACACCACCGTCACCCCGTGCTCCGGCAGTGCCTGCGGCGCCGTAACCTCCGCGCCGAGCGTGTTGCGGTAGGCCGCTACGGCAGCAGCCAGATCCGGCACGGCAAGCGCGACATGGTTCAGACGTCCGAGCATAGGTTTTCCTCAGGGCAGTATGGCAATAGGGCAGTATGGCAATAGGGGAAAAGCTGACCTGCCTCGTATCGAAATCCCTACTGCCCTACTCCCTTACTGCCCCACTCCCCTCAGCGAGTGACGAACACCGTCACCAGCGGCTTCTTGCCCCAGGCTTCGTTGGCGGCGCCGCGCACGGCGCGCCGCACTGCTTCCTGCACCAGGTCGAGGTCTTTTCGGCGCTGACGGGGGATCGAGTCCACCGCGCCGATTGCCGCATCGATCATCAGATCTTCCAGCGACTCGCCACGGCCATCGGCCTCGGCGACGCCGATGGCGACCAGATCGGGGTCGCCGGCAAGCTCATATTTGTCGTCCAGCACGACATTGACCGCCACGTGGCCGGCAAAGGACAATTTGCGCCGGTCGCGGATGCCCATCGCCTGATCGGTGCCGATCAGTCTGCCATCCTTGTAGATACGGCCGAACGGCACCTGATCCATGATGGTGGCTGGGCCGGGAGCAAGCCTGAGCATGTCGCCGTCGCGCACCTGCGCCACCTGGCCGATGCCCGATGTCGACATCAGCGAGCCCTGCGCCACCAGATGTGCCGCCTCGCCATGCACGGGAACGCCGATCTGCGGGCGCACCCATTCATACATCTTGCGCAATTCGCTGCGCCGCGGATGGCCGGAGACATGCACCAGCGCATCGCCGTCCTCGATGATCTTGACGCCGAGGTCGATGAGACGGTTCTTGATCTCGAGGATCGCCTTCTCGTTGCCGGGAATCGTACGCGAGGAAAACACCACCGTGTCGCCTGCCGTCAGCGACACCGACTTCATCTCTTCGCGCGACAGCTTGGCCAGTGCGGCCAGCGGCTCGCCCTGGCTGCCGGTGCAGATGATGACCAGGTTTTCGCGCGGGATGAAACCAAAATCCTCCTCGGCGATGAACTCCGGCAGACCGTCCATGTAGCCGAGTTCTCCGGCCACATCGATGACCCGCTTCAGCGAACGGCCAAGCACCAGGCACTGGCGTCCGGCATCGCGCGCCGCTTTGGCGATCGAGACGATACGTCCGACATTGGAGGAGAACGTGGTGACGGCGACACGGCCCTTGGCAGCCTGGATGACGCCCTTGAGGCCCTCGCCCACAGCCACTTCCGAAGGCGACTCGCCTTCGCGCAGCGCATTGGTCGAATCGCAGATCAGCGCCAGAACGCCCTTGTCGCCATAGGCGCGGAAACGCGCCTCGTCGGTCTTCGGCCCGATCGTCGGCTCCGGATCGATCTTCCAGTCACCGGTATGGATGACGGTGCCTGCCGGCGAGGTGATCGCCAGCGACATCGGCTCGGGAATCGAGTGCGCGACCGGAATGGCTTCGATCTCGAAGGGGCCGACGGTGAATTTCTCGCCCGCCCGGTAGATCGTGACCGGTATTTTCGGTGCGCCCTGCTCGCCTTGCCGCTTGGCTTCCAGCAGGCCGGCGCTGAACGGCGTCATCCAGACCGGCGCCTTCAGCTTCGGCCATGTGTCGAGCAGCGCGCCGTAATGGTCTTCATGCGCATGCGTGATGATGATGCCGCGCAGATTGGCGAGGTTCTCCTCGATGAAGCGTGTGTCGGGCAGCACCAGGTCGACGCCCGGCAGGCTGGCATCGGGGAAGGTCACTCCGACATCGATGACGATCCATTCGCGCGCGCTGGGCGGCCCGTAGCCGTAAAGAGCGAAGTTCATGCCGATCTCGCCGACGCCGCCGAGCGGCACGAAGACGAGTTCGGCGTTTTCCGCTTTCGCCATGATTTTTCCCTTCCTGGCCCTCAGGCCAAGCTCAAAAGCAATTCCGGGAAAAGTGTGTAACGGTTTTCCCACCGGAGTTGCGCAAAAACAAACAGTTAGAACCGTTCATGAACGGCCCTATGCCCTGGCCGAAGCGACCGCGCCGAAATGCACATCGCCGGCGGCGATCGTCCGAACCGAACCTTCATCGTCGCGGATCACGAAACGGCAGTCCTCGTCAATGGTCTCAAACACCCCGCGCACCACATTACCGTCAATTCTGACGGCAACCTCGCCGCCGAGCCCCGCGGCACGATCAAGCCACCGTCGCCTGACGGCGGCAAGTCCGCGCCCCTCATCCCACAATCGGGCATTCTCGCTCCAGGCATCCGACAGCGCCAGGAACAGTGTTTCCGCATCGCATGCCGCGCCCAGCGCGCGCAAGGAAGTTGCGGGATACGGCAAATCCTCAGGGTATGCCACCACATTGACGCCGATGCCGACCGCCACTCCGAAACGGCCGCCCTCGAGGATTGCCGATTCCAGCAGGATGCCGGCCAGCTTGGCGCCGGAGGCAAGCACGTCGTTCGGCCATTTCAGCTCGAAACGGTTTTTTCCTTCGCTGCCACCGTCGAGGCCAATGGCGATCCGGCCCTTCGGCACCACGGCATCGAGTGCATCGGCCAGCGCCAGTCCTGCGACGAAGCCCAATGTCGCGGCAAGGCGAAGCTCTGCCTTGGTGATGACGAGCAGCGTCGCCGCCAGGTTGCCTTCCGGGGTCGCCCAGACGCGGCCGCGCCGGCCACGCCCGCTTTCCTGCTTCTTGGAAACGACCCACAATTTGCCGGCGTCGCCTGCCCTTGCGTGGTCCAGTGCCAGCGCATTGGTGGAGCCGACGCTCTCATGCGCCTCGAGCCGGAACCCTTCCGACGCCGAGGTTGGAGCCAGCCGAAATGCCATGCCGTCTAGAAAAACGTCTTGGCGGCGGCTTCGGCATAGGTGCCGATCGGCCCACCGATCAACACGTAGAACAGCACGAAGGCGCCGGAGACGCCGAGCACGACACGCAATTCCGTCGCCATCGGCACGAAGCCGCCGACCGGTTCGTCGAACCACATGATCTTGATGATGCGCAAATAGTAATAGGCGCCCACCACCGAGGCCAGCACGCCGATGATCGCCAGCGCGTAGAGATTGGCGTTGATGGCGGCGAGGAAGACGTACCATTTCCCCCAGAAGCCGGCGAGCGGTGGAATGCCGGCGAGTGAGAACATCAGGATGGTCAGGATCGTCGCCATGACCGGATTGGTCGACGACAGGCCGGCCAGGTCGCTGATCTGCTCGACATTGCCTTCCTTGCGCCGCATGGCGAGGATGAAGGCGAAGGTGCCGAGCGTCATCACCAGATAGATCAGCATGTAGATGGCAACGCCGCGCACGCCGGCCTGGCTGTTGGCGGCAAGGCCGACCAGCGCGTAACCCATATGGCCAATCGAGGAATAGGCCATCAGGCGCTTGATGTTGGTCTGCCCGATTGCGGCGAAGGAGCCGAGTGCCATCGAGGCGATCGAGATGAAGACGATGATCTGCTGCCAGTCGGCGGCGATTGGCTTGAACGCGCCCATGGTGACGCGCACGATCAGTGCCATCGCCGCCATTTTCGGCGCCGCCGCCAGGAAGGCCGTCACCGGAGTCGGCGCGCCCTCATAGACGTCAGGCGTCCACATGTGGAACGGCACCGCGGAAATCTTGAAGGCAAGGCCGGCCAGCACGAAGACGAGGCCGAAAACGAGGCCAAGCTGGCGCTCGCCGCTGCCGAGTGCCGTGGCGATTTCCTGGAAGCCGGTGTTGCCGGTGTAGCCGTAGACCAGGCTGATGCCATAGAGCAGCATGCCCGACGACAGCGCACCGAGAACGAAATATTTGAGGCCCGCTTCGGTCGAGCGCAGATTGTCGCGGTTGATCGCGCACAGCACATAGATCGCCAGCGACTGCAGCTCGAGGCCGAGATAGAGGCCGATCATGCTGTTGGCCGAGATCATCAGCATCATGCCGAGCGTGCACAGCAGGATCAGCACCGGATATTCGAACTTGTCGAAACGCTCCGCCTTGGCGAAGCGCATCGACATCACCAGCGTCACCGCCGAGCCAACCAGTGCCAGCACCTTCATGAAGCGGCCGAAGGAATCCTGGATGAAGGCATTGCCATAAGCGCTGCCCTGCCCGGTTCGGAAGATCAGCCAGGCGCCCGCGATCGCCAGCACGGCAACCGCAAGGCCGGTTACCGTGTTGGCCGTGTTGGCGCGCGAACAGGCTCCGACCATCAGCAGCGCCAGCGCGCCGACGGCAAGGATCAGCTCTGGCGTCGAGAGCGACAGGCTGGAGAGAAGGTCCGGCGTCATGGTTCGCAAAACCTCTGGTCAGTTCGCCGCCGCGGTCTGCGCGGTGCCGATGGATGCAGTGACATTGGTGACGAGCGACTTGACCGATTGGGCCGTCGCGTCGAAGACCGGGGCGGGATAGACGCCGAAGAAGATGACCAGCACGACCAGCGGGTAGATGATCACCTTCTCGCGCGGCGACAGGTCGAGCAGTCCCTTAAGGCTCTCCTTGGTCAGTGCGCCGAAGATCACCCGGCGGTAGAGCCAGAGCGCGTAGGCGGCCGACAGGATGACGCCGGTGGCGGCGAAGAACGCCACCCATGTGTTGACCCGGAACACGCCGAGCATGGTCAGGAACTCGCCGACGAAGCCGCTGGTACCGGGCAGGCCGACATTGGCCATGGTGAAGATCAGGAACACCGTGGCGTATTTCGGCATGTTGTTGACCAGCCCGCCATAGGCCGCGATCTCACGTGTGTGCATGCGGTCGTAGATGACGCCGACGCACAGGAACAGCGCGCCGGAGACGAGGCCGTGGCTGAGCATCTGGAAGATCGCGCCCTGCACGCCTTCCTGGTTCATGGCGAAGATGCCCATGGTGACGAAGCCCATATGAGCAACCGACGAATAGGCGATCAGCTTCTTCATGTCCTCCTGCATCAGCGCCACCAGCGAGGTGTAGATGATGGCGACGACGGACAGCGCGAAGACCAGCGGCGCGAACATTTCCGACGCCAGCGGGAACATCGGCAAGGAGAAGCGCAGGAAGCCGTACCCGCCCATTTTCAACAGGATGCCGGCCAGGATGACGGAGCCCGCCGTCGGCGCCTCGACGTGCGCGTCGGGCAGCCATGTGTGCACCGGCCACATCGGCATCTTCACCGCGAAGGAGGCGAAGAAGGCAAGCCATAGCCAGGTCTGCATGTTGGCCGGGAAGTTGTGGGTCAGCAGCGTCGGGATGTCGGTTGTTCCGGACTGGAAGAACATCGCCATGATGGCGAGCAGCATCAGCACCGAACCGGCGAGCGTGTAGAGGAAGAACTTGAACGAGGCGTAGACGCGCCGCTTGCCGCCCCAGACGCCGATGATGATGAACATCGGGATCAGGCCGGCTTCGAAGAAGACGTAGAACAGCACGATGTCCAGCGCGCAGAACACGCCGATCATCAGCGTTTCGAGCAGCAGGAAGGCAATCATGTAGGCCTTGACGCGCTTCTCGATCGATTCCCACGAGGCCAGGATGCAGAGCGGCATCAGGAAGGTCGTCAGGATGACGAACAGCATCGAGATGCCGTCGACGCCCATATGGTAGGAAATGCCGGAATCGAGCCAGGCGACCTTCTCGACGAACTGGAAGCCGGACTGCGAATTGTCGAATCCGGTCCAGATGAACAGCGAGATGATGAACGTGAAAGTCGTCGTCAACAGCGCGATGGCGCGGATGTTGCGGCGTGCATTTTCGCTGTCGTCATTGATGAACAGGATAAGCAGCACACCAACCAGCGGCAGGAAGGTGACCAGCGAGAGGATTGGCCAGGCGGTCATCAGAGCATCATCCAGGTGACGAGTGCGGCAACGCCGATCAGCATGGCGAAGGCGTAGTGGTAGAGATAGCCGGTCTGCAGCTTGACGACGCGGTTGGTGACATCGACGACACGCGCCGAGATACCGTCGGGGCCGAGGCCGTCGATGACGGTGCCGTCGCCGGTCTTCCACAGGAAATGGCCAAGGCGCTTGGCGGGCCGCACGAACAGGAAGTCGTAGAGCTCGTCGAAATACCACTTGTTGAGCAGGAAGGCGTAGAGCCCGCGATGCTGCGCGGCCAGGTTGACCGGCATTTCCGGCGAGCGGATGTAGAATTTCCAGGCCAGCGCGAAGCCGATCAGCATGGCGATGAAGGGCGACAGTTCGACCCACAGCGGCAATTCGTGGATGTCGTGCAGGATGTGATTGTCAGGCAATGTGAACAGCGATGCCTTCCAGAACTCGGCATAGCCCTCGCCGATGAAGGCGTTGTGGAAGATGACGCCGGCAAACAGCGCACCCGCAGCCAGGATGAACAGCGGCACCAGCATCACCGGCGGCGATTCATGGACATGGTGCATGACCTCATGGCTCGCCCGCGGCTTGCCGTGGAAGGTCATGAAGATCAGCCGCCAGGAGTAGAAGGAGGTGAAGCAGGCGGCGATGACCAAAAGCACGAAGGCCATGCCGGCAACCGAATTGTGGCCGGCAAAGGCGCTCTCGATGATGGCGTCCTTGGAGAAGAAGCCGGCGGTGCCGATGACCGTCACCGGAATGCCGACGCCGGTCAGCGCCAGCGTGCCGATCACCATCATCCAGTAGGTGGTCGGGATCAGTTTCCTGAGGCCGCCCATATTGCGCATGTCCTGCTCGTCGGACACGGCGTGGATGACCGAGCCCGAGCCGAGGAACAGCAGCGCCTTGAAGAAGGCATGCGTGAACAGGTGGAAGATCGCCGCGCCATAGGCGCCGACGCCGAGCGCCACGAACATGTAACCGAGCTGCGAGCAGGTCGAATAGGCGATGACGCGCTTGATGTCGTTCTGGACGAGACCGACGGTGGCCGCGAAGAAGGCCGTGAAGGCACCGATGAAGGTCACGACCGTCAGCGCCGAATGCGACAGTTCGAACAGCGGCGACAACCGCGCCAGCATGAACACGCCCGCCGTCACCATGGTGGCGGCATGGATCAGGGCCGAAACCGGCGTCGGGCCTTCCATGGCGTCCGGCAGCCAGGTGTGCAGCGGCACTTGCGCCGACTTGCCCATGGCGCCCATGAACAGGAGCAGGCAGACGATCGTCATGGCCGCCTGCTTGTCCAGCGCATGGCCAAGGAAAGTCAGCACCGCGGCACCCTGCGGTGCACCTTCGGCCGGGATGAACGTCGCCGCATTGGCGAAGATGGTGCCCAGATTGACCGAGCCGAACAGCACGAACACGCCGAAGATGCCGAGCGCGAAGCCGAAATCGCCGACGCGGTTGACGACAAAGGCCTTGATTGCCGCGGCATTGGCCGACGGCTTCTTGTACCAGAAGCCGATCAGCAGATAGGACGCCAGCCCCACCCCTTCCCAGCCGAAAAACATCTGCACGAGGTTGTCCGCCGTCACCAGCATCAGCATGGCGAAGGTGAACAGCGACAGATAAGCGAAGAAGCGCGGCCGGTTCGGATCGTGGTGCATGTAGCCGATCGAATAGATGTGGACCAGCGCCGACACGGTGTTGACCACCACCAGCATGACCACCGTCAGCGTGTCGATCCGCAGCGCCCAGGACGCTTCCAGCCCACCCGACTGTATCCAGCGCAGCACGGGCACGGTGAACACCTCGCCATGGCCGAAACCGACGGTGAAGAACGCGACCCACGACAGCACGGCCGCGATCACCAGGAAACCCGAGGTGATGTATTCGGACGCCTTGGCGCCGAGCGACGTGCCGAACAGGCCGACGATCAGGAAGCCGAGCAGGGGAAGGAAGACGATGGCCTGATACATGGTGGTTCCGTCAACCCTTCATCATGTTCACGTCTTCGACCGCGATCGAGCCGCGGTTGCGGAAGAAGACGACGAGAATGGCAAGTCCGATGGCGGCTTCGGCCGCCGCGACCGTCAGCACGAACAGCGCGAACACCTGGCCGACCAGATCGCCGAGTGCTGCCGAAAAGGCGACGAAGTTGATGTTGACCGCCAGCAGGATCAGCTCGACCGACATCAGGATGACGATGACGTTCTTGCGGTTCAGGAAGATGCCGAACACGCCGAGCGTGAACAGAACAGCCGATACGGTCAGATAATGTGCGATGCCGACAACCATCTCAGAGTCCCTCGCCTGTCTTGACCTTGCGGATTTCCATGCCGGTCGCCGGTGTGCGGCCGACCTGGGCTGCGATCGACTGCCGCTTGACGCCTGGCTTGTGGCGCAGCGTCAGCACGATGGCGCCGATCATGGCGACCAGCAGCACGAGGCCCGAAATCTGGAAGTAGTAGAGGTAGTCCGTATAGAGGATGTCGCCGAGCGCGGCGGTATTGGTCCGCGTGGCAAGATCCGGAATGGGCTTGGAGACCGTCGAAGCGAGCTGCGGCGCGAAGGTGTAGCCGCCGAGAACCACGATCAGCTCCGCCGCCAGGATCAGCCCGACCAGCGCGCCGATCGGCGCATATTGCAGGGCGCCGCTCTTCAGTTCGGCGAAATCGACGTCGAGCATCATGACGACGAACAGGAACAGAACCATCACCGCGCCGACATAGACGACGAGCAGGATCATCGCCAGGAACTCGGCGCCGGTCAGCATGAACAGGCCGGCGGCGTTGAAGAAGGTCAGGATCAGGAACAGCACCGAATGCACGGGGTTGCGCGACGAAATGACCATGAACGCCGATGCCACCGCGACAAAGGCGAAGAGGTAGAAAAAGGCCGCCTCTAGTCCACTCAACATTGGGGATCCCCCGGGTTCCTGTACAAACAGGACAACCGTCCTGTTTCGATGTTTGCCGCCTCAGGCCGCAAGTTTCGTTGTGTCCTTAGACGAGGCCCCTCGCCCCGTCCATGCGTCAAATATCAGCGGTAGGGCGAGTCCAGCGAGATGTTGCGCGCCAGCTCGCGCTCCCACCGGTCGCCATTCGCCAACAGTCTGTCCTTGTCGTAGTAGAGTTCCTCGCGCGTCTCCGTCGCGAACTCGAAATTCGGCCCCTCGACGATGGCGTCGACCGGGCAGGCTTCCTGGCAGAAGCCGCAATAGATGCACTTCACCATGTCGATGTCGTAGCGCACCGTGCGGCGCGTGCCGTCATTGCGGCGCGGGCCGGCCTCGATGGTGATGGCCTGCGCGGGGCAGATCGCCTCGCACAATTTGCAGGCGATGCAGCGTTCCTCGCCGTTCGGGTAACGGCGCAACGCATGCTCGCCGCGGAAGCGCGGGCTGGTTGGCCCCTTCTCGTGCGGATAGTTGATCGTCTCCTTCGGCGCGAAGAACTGGCGCATCGACAGGAAGAAGGCGCTGACGAAATCCTGCAGCAGCAGCGATTTGGCGGCTTGGGAAAGAGCGGACATCACGCAAACCCCGTGATCTTGAGGAAGGCCGCGGTGGCGACCACCATGAACAGCGAGATCGGCAGGAACACTTTCCAGCCAAGCCGCATCAATTGGTCGTAGCGGTAGCGCGGCACGAAGGCCTTCACCATGGAGATGCCGAAGAACACGAAGCAGACTTTCAGCACGAACCAGATGACGCCCGGCACCCAGGTGAACGGCGCGAAGTCGAACGGAGGCAGCCAGCCGCCGAGGAACAGGATGGTGGCCAGCGCGCACATCAGCACGATGGCGACATACTCGCCGAGGAAGAACAAAAGGAACGGGGTCGACGAATATTCGACCATGTGGCCGGCGACCAGTTCCGATTCGGCTTCGACCAGATCGAAGGGCGGGCGGTTCGTCTCGGCCAGCGCCGAGATGAAGAAGATGATGAACATCGGGAACAGCGCCAGCCAGTTCCAGTCGAGGAAGGTGTTGGGCAGGCCAAGCCGCGTACCAATTCCATCATGCTGCGACAGCACGATATCGGTGAGGTTGAGCGAGCCGGCGGTGAGCAGAACGGTGACGATGACGAAGCCGATCGAGACTTCGTAGGACACCATCTGCGCGGCCGAGCGCAGCGCGCCGAGGAACGGATATTTCGAGTTCGACGCCCAGCCGCCCATGATCACGCCGTAGACCTCGAGCGAGGAGATGGCGAAGACATAGAGGATGCCGACATTGACGTTGGCGATCGCCCAGCCGTGGCTGACCGGGATGACCGCCCAGGCCGAGATCGCCAGCACGGCCGACACCAGCGGCGCCAGCAGAAACACGCCCTTGTTGGCGCCGGACGGGATGACCGGCTCCTTGAAGACGAACTTCAACAGATCGGCGAAAGCCTGCAGCGTGCCCCAGGGGCCGACGACGTTCGGGCCACGGCGCAATTGCACCGCCGCCCAGATCTTGCGGTCGGCGTAGAGGATGTAGGCGACGAAGATCAAAAGAACGACGATCAGCACGACTGACTTCAACAGGATCAGCAGCGCCGGCAGCACGTAGAAGGAGAAGAAAGTGTCCATGCTTATTCCGCCGCCTGCTTGAAGCCGCTCTTGGCCAGTGCCGAGCATTCCGCCATCACGGCCGATGCCCGCGCGATCGGGTTGGTCAGGTAGAAATCCTTCACCGGCGAGGTGAAGGTGCCCTTGTTCAGCCGTCCGCCGAGCTTCGCCACCTCGGCGATATCCTCGGCATTGCCGGCCGCGACCTGGTCGATACGGGCCAGATGCGGGTATTCGCCATAAAGCTTGGCGCGCAGCTGCGGCAGCGAATCGAACGGCAGTTTCTTGCCCAGCACATCCGACAGCGCCCGCAGGATCGCCCAGTCCTCGCGCGCCTCGCCCGGCGCGAAGCCGGCGCGGTTGGTCTGCTGCACACGCCCTTCGGTGTTGACATAGGTGGCCGATTTTTCCGTGTAGGCGGCCGCCGGCAGGATGACATTGGCGCGGTGCGCGCCCTGGTCGCCATGCGTGCCGATATAGACGAAGGCGCCGCCGGTCTTGGCCATGTCGATCTCGTCGGCGCCGAGCAGGAACAAGAGCTCCATTTCGCCCAGCATGCCGGCAACGTTTCTGCCGCCCTCGCCCGGCACGAAGCCGAGATCGAGACCGCCGACGCGCCCGGCCGCATTGTGCAGCACGGCAAAGCCGTTCCAGTCTGCGCGAGCAGCGTTGACGGCGGCCGCGAGCTTGGCCGCCTGACCGAGCACGGCCGCGCCATCGGCACGCGCCAGCGCGCCCTGTCCCACGATGATCAGCGGGTGTGTCGCCTTCTTCAGCGTCTGGAAGAACTTGCCATTGCCGTTGGCCAAATCCCCAAGCGAATCCGGCCCGGCGCCCAGCTGTTCGTAATCGTAGCGGGTATCGCCGACATCGCCGATGACGCCGACCGGCAGATTGCCGGTCCGCCAGCGCTTGCGGATGCGCGCATTGAGCACCGAGGCTTCATAACGTGGGTTGGCGCCGATGATCAGCACCGCATCGGCCTGCTCGATGCCTTCGATGGTCGGGTTGAAGATATAGCTCGCACGGCCCAGCGCCGGATCGAGTGCGGCGCCATCCTGGCGGCAATCGGTATTCTTCGAGCCGAGCGAAGCCATCAGCAGCTTGAGCGCATAGGTTTCTTCGACGGCGGCGAGATCGCCCGCGATAGCGCCGATCTTTTCGGGCGCCGTCTTCGACACCGCGTCCTTGATCGCGGCGAAGGCCTCGGCCCAGCTGGCAGCAACCAGCCTGCCGTCCTTGCGCACATAGGGGCGGTCAAGGCGCTGCGTGCGCAGGCCGTCCCAGATGAAGCGGGTCTTGTCGGAGATCCACTCCTCGTTCACCGCCTCGTTGACGCGCGGCAGGATGCGCATCACTTCGCGGCCCCGGCTATCGACGCGGATCGCCGAGCCGACCGCATCCATCACGTCGATGGATTCGGTCTTGGTCAGCTCCCACGGCCGCGCCTGGAAGGCGAATGGCTTCGAGGTCAGCGCGCCGACCGGGCAAAGGTCGATGACATTGCCCTGCAGCTCCGAGGTCATCGCCTGTTCGAGATAGGTGGTGATCTCGGCATCCTCGCCACGGCCGATCAGGCCCAGTTCGGAAATGCCGGCGACTTCGGTGGTGAAGCGGACGCAGCGCGTGCAGTGAATGCAGCGGTTCATCACCGTCTTCACCAGCGGTCCGATGTATTTGTCTTCGACCGCGCGCTTGTTCTCGTGATAGCGCGAGGAATCGACGCCGAAAGCCATCGCCTGGTCCTGCAGGTCGCATTCGCCGCCCTGGTCGCAGATCGGGCAATCCAGCGGATGGTTGATCAGCAGGAACTCCATCACGCCTTCCCTGGCCTTCTTGACCATCGGCGTGTTGGTGAAGATTTCCGGCGCCTCGCCATTCGGGCCGGGACGCAGGTCGCGCACGTTCATGGCGCAGGAAGCCTGCGGCTTGGGCGGCCCGCCCTTCACCTCGATCAGGCACATGCGGCAATTGCCGGCGATCGACAGCCGCTCATGGAAGCAGAAGCGCGGCACTTCCGCGCCAGCGTCTTCCGCCGCCTGCAGCAGCGTGTAGTGGTCGGGTACAGTGATCTCTTTCCCGTCGACCTTGAGCTTTGCCATTCGCCTCAAACCCCTGCGGAGTTCCCGCAATCTCTTTTTCCGGACGCGGTCGAGACCACGTCGAGCACTTCATTCACTTCTTGACGGCGAGCGCCGCCGCTTGAGCTGTCCAATCGTCGCGGCCGATGCGGCCGCCGAGCGACAGATAGTCCTCGACCCAGGCAACCTCTTGCGGCGTCCATGCCGCGATCTGGGCATACGTCCAGATGCCGAGGCCGTTGAGAACCTTTTCCAGCTTGGGCCCGATGCCGGATATCGCCTTGAGATCCGCCGGTTTCGCCGGCTTCTCCATGGCCTTGGGCTGCCTGAAATCCTCGGGCAACAGCGCATCGCCGACGCCGCCCGTTGCGGGAACGGCATTTGCCACCGGCGTCATGGTGGCGGCTTCCTTGGCGGCAATATCGGTGACTTCCTGCGCGAAGGACTGCGCCTCGGCGATCATTGTTTTCGCCGTTGCCCGTGCCTTGGTGGAGGAAGGACTCGGTTCATCGAACTGGGCGACGCGCGCCTCGAAATCATCGACGATCGGCTGCAGCAGCCGTTGCGAGGCTTCTGCCGCGCCTGAAAACGCGCCCAGCCAGACGCCAAAAGCATGATTGGCAAGCCCGAGGCCAAGCGCCGACATCGCGGCCGCACCCGCCACAGGATGCACGAAAAGGTTGACGGCACTGGCCATCTCCTTCGGCATCATCCTGGTCAAGTCCTGGTTCATCTGCTCGATCTGGTCCAAATTGGGCATCAGCGGGTTCGAATACGGCGCCATAGAGTTCTCCTGGTCGTTTCGTCGTTCGCCCCGCCCTTCGCTGCGGACTTTCGTCCGCGTAAAACGTTCTTCTATTCCGCCGCCACCATCACAGGCTCGGCCCGGTGCGCATTGCGCGAAAACTCGTCGATGCGCCGCTCCACTTCGCCGCGGAAATGCCGCATCAGGCCCTGGATCGGCCATGCCGCCGCGTCGCCCAGCGCGCAGATCGTATGGCCTTCGATCTGCTTGGTGACGTCGAGCAGCATATCGATCTCGCGCTTCTGCGCCTCGCCGCGCACCAGCCGTTCCATCACCCGCCACATCCAGCCGGTACCTTCGCGGCATGGCGTGCACTGGCCGCAGCTCTCGTGCTTGTAGAAGTAGGAAAGCCGCGCGATCGCCTTCACGACATCGGTCGACTTGTCCATGACGATGACAGCCGCGGTTCCAAGGCCGGATTTGAGGTCGCGCAGCGCGTCGAAATCCATCGGCGCGTCGATGATCTGCTCGGCCGGCACCAGCGGCACCGAAGCGCCGCCCGGTATGACCGCCAAAAGATTGTCCCAGCCGCCGCGAATGCCGCCGCAATGCGTCTCGATCAGTTCGCGGAACGGGATCGACATCGCCTCTTCGACCGTGCACGGATTGTTGACGTGGCCGGAGATGCAAAACAGCTTGGTGCCGACATTGTTCGGCCGGCCGAAGGACGAGAACCAGGCCGCACCGCGGCGCAGGATGGTCGGCGCAACCGCGATCGATTCGACATTGTTGACCGTGGTCGGGCAGCCATAGAGGCCGACATTGGCCGGGAATGGCGGCTTCAGCCGCGGCTGGCCCTTCTTGCCTTCGAGGCTTTCGAGGAGCGCTGTCTCCTCGCCGCAGATATAGGCGCCGGCGCCGTGGTGCATGTAGATGTCGAAATCGTAGCCGGAGGTGTTGTTCTTGCCGATCAGCTTGGCCTCATAGGCCTCCTCGATCGCGCGCTGCAGCGCCTCGCGCTCGCGGATGAACTCGCCGCGCACATAGATGTAGGCGGCAACCGCACCCATGGCGAAACCGGCAAGCAGCGCGCCCTCGACCAGCGTGTGCGGGTCGTTGCGCAGGATGTCGCGGTCCTTGCAGGTGCCGGGCTCCGATTCGTCGGCATTGATGACCAGGTAGCTCGGCCGGCCGTCGCTCTGCTTGGGCATGAACGACCATTTGAGGCCCGTCGGGAAGCCGGCGCCGCCACGGCCGCGCAGGCCCGACGCCTTCATCTCGTTGACGATCCACTCGCGGCCCTTGGCGACGATGCCGGGCGTGTTATCCCAGGCGCCGCGCGCCATCGCGCCGGCCAAGGACTTGTCGAACAGGCCGTAGATATTGGTGAAGATGCGGTCTTTATCCCCGAGCATTTTTCGTCCCTCAGACCGGCTTCTTGCCGAAGACGCGGATGTATTCGGCGACGCCACCCTTGGCGAGCGCCTTGGCCTGCTTGACCCAGTCGTCGCGATCGATGCGGCCCTGGAAAGAGAGATAGCCATCCACCCACTCGCGTTCGGCCTTCTTCCACGACGCGACCTGCGCGAAGGTAAAGATGCCCAGCGTATGCAGGATGCCCTCGATCTTGGGGCCGACGCCGGAGATCAGTTTGAGGTCATCGACCTGTGCCGGCCTGTCGATGCCGGCCGGGCGGTTCTTGTCCCCGAGCGACGGTTTGGCCGGCTTGGCGGCCGGTACCTTGACCTCTGGCGCCTTGAAGGCGGAGGCCGGCTCGGCCTTGGTGATGGGGCCACTGCGCTGCTTGGAAACCTGCTCGACTTTGGAGTCTGCCTTGTTGGCATTGGCGGCCGAATGCAGTGGAGCGGCAACACTCGCCGCCTTTTCAGCCGCCGGCGCGACCTTGGTTTTTGAAGGCGTCTTCAGCGCCGGGCTGGTTTCAGGGGCGTCGGTCTTCGGCTTGCTGGTGTTGGACGGTGCGACAGGGGCCGCGGCCGGCGCCGGCACCGGCGCTGCGACGATCGCGTCGGGTGCCGCCCTGGCGGCCTTGGCCGCCTCCCTGGCTTCCCTGTCGCGGGTCGACTTGAGGATCGCCTTTTCGCTCTTCAGCGTGGTGAGGCCGGAGGCCGGCTCCGAGCCGGTGCGGCCATTCTGCGGCCCCGGTTCCACCGCAGCACCCTTGCCGGCGTCATAGAGATCGATGATTTCAGCCAGGCGTTCCGGCGTCAGATCCTCGAACGTGTCCTTGAAGATCATCACCATCGGCGCGTTGACGCAGGCACCGAGGCATTCCACCTCTTCCCAAGACAAGGTTCCCTTGTCGTTGGTGTGGAACTGGTCGTGATGGATTTTGGAGCGGCAGACATCCATCAGCGCTTCCGAACCGCGCAGCATGCAGGGCGTGGTGCCGCAGACCTGGATGTGCGCACGCGTGCCGACCGGATTCAACTGGTACTGCGTGTAGAAGGTCGCGACTTCCAGCCCGCGGATGCGGGGCATGCCGAGCATGTCGGAGATCGTCTCGATCGCCGCCTTCGTCACCCAGCCTTCCTGCTCCTGTGCTATCATCAGAAGCGGGATGATGGCCGACTGTTCACGGCCCTTCGGGTACTTCTTGATCCATTGCTTCGCAGCCGCGGCATTCGCCCGGTTGAAGGCGAAGGATGCTGGCTGGACGCTGGCTTCTGCGAGACGGCGGACTGACATTTAGCGATCGACCTCACCAAACACGATGTCGAGGGAGCCGAGAACGGCGGTGACGTCGGCCAGCATGTGGCCGCGGCAGAGGAAATCCATCGCCTGCAGATGCGCGAAACCCGGCGCGCGCAGCTTGCAGCGGTAGGGCTTGTTGGAGCCGTCGGAGACCAGATAGACGCCGAATTCGCCCTTCGGCGCCTCGACGGCGGCGTAAACCTCGCCGGCCGGCACGCGATAACCCTCGGTGTAGAGCTTGAAGTGATGGATCAGCGCTTCCATCGAGCGCTTCATCGCCTGGCGCTTGGGCGGCACCACCTTGCCATCGAGGTTCGACACCGGGCCGGTGCTCTCCTTGCCGAGCAAAAGGTCGACGCACTGGCGCATGATCTTCGCCGACTGGCGCATTTCTTCCATGCGCACGAGGTAGCGGTCGAAGCAGTCGCCGTTCTTGCCGATCGGAATGTCGAAATCCATCTCCGAATAGCATTCATAGGGTTGCGACTTGCGCAGATCCCAGGCTGCACCCGAGCCACGCACCATCACGCCCGAAAAACCCCAGGCCCAGGCATCCGCCAGCGAGACGATGCCAATATCGACATTGCGCTGCTTGAAGATGCGGTTGCCGGTCAGCAGCCGGTCGAGGTCGTCGATCGACTTCAGGAACGGGTCGATCCACTTGCCGATGTCCTCGACCAGTTGACGCGGCAGGTCCTGATGGACGCCGCCGGGCCGAAAATAAGCGGCATGCATGCGCGAACCGGAGGCGCGCTCATAGAACACCATCAGCTTTTCGCGTTCGACGAAGCCCCACAGCGGCGGCGTCAGCGCACCGACGTCCATCGCCTGCGTCGTCACATTGAGGATGTGCGACATGATGCGGCCGATCTCGCTGTAGAGAACGCGGATCACCTGGCCACGCTTCGGCACCTCGATGCCGAGCAGACGCTCGGCGGCCAGCGCAAAGGCATGTTCCTGGTTCATCGGCGCGCAATAGTCGAGCCGGTCGAGATAGGGTACCGCCTGCAGATAGGTTTTGGCTTCGATCAGCTTTTCGGTACCGCGATGCAGCAGTCCGATATGCGGATCGACGCGATCGACGACTTCGCCGTCCAGCTCCAGCACAAGGCGCAAAACGCCGTGCGCCGCGGGGTGTTGCGGGCCGAAATTGATGTTGAAGTTGCGGACGGAGGTTTCAGCCATTTACTGCTTTGCCTTCTCGTCACCCGGCAGCACGTAATCCGTACCTTCCCACGGGGACAGAAAATCGAAATTGCGGAATTCCTGCTTGAGCTCGACCGGCTCATAGATAACGCGCTTGGCCTCGTCGTCGTAGCGCACCTCGACGAAGCCGGTCAGCGGGAAATCCTTGCGCAAGGGATGGCCTTCGAAGCCATAGTCGGTCAGCAGGCGGCGCAGGTCGGGATGGCCGGAGAACAAAACGCCGTAGAGATCGTAGGTCTCGCGCTCGAACCAGTCGGCGCCGGGATAGACGCCGGTGATCGACGGCACCATGGTTTCCTCGTCGGCCTGCACCTTGACGCGGACGCGCACATTCTGCTTCGGCGACAACAGGTGATAGACGACGTCGAAACGCTTGGCCCGCGACGGATAGTCGGCGCCGCAGACATCGATGATCGAGATGAACTGGCAGCGCGCATCGTCGCGCAGGAAGGTCATCACCTCGACCAGATCGCGCGGCTCGACATGGATGGTGAGTTCGCCATAGGCGATATCAGCCTCGTTCACGCGGCCGATCAGCTTCTCGCCGAGATAGGTCGACAGTTCGCTCAGGGATGCGGTCATGGATTTACCGTTCGATCGTGCCGGTGCGGCGGATCTTCTTCTGCAAGAGAAGAATGCCGTAGAGCAGCGCTTCGGCGCTCGGCGGACAGCCGGGCACATAGATGTCGACCGGCACGATGCGGTCGCAGCCGCGCACCACCGAATAGGAATAGTGGTAATAGCCGCCGCCATTGGCGCAGGAGCCCATCGAGATGACGTAGCGCGGCTCCGGCATCTGGTCGTAGACCTTGCGCAGCGCCGGCGCCATCTTGTTGGTCAGCGTGCCGGCGACGATCATGATGTCGGACTGGCGCGGAGACGCGCGTGGCGCGACGCCGAACCGCTCCGAATCATAGCGCGGCATCGAGGTGTGGATCATCTCGACCGCGCAGCAGGCGAGGCCGAACGTCATGAACATCAGCGACCCGCTGCGCGCCCAGGTGATGAGCGCCTCGGTCGAAGTGACCAGAAAGCCCTTGTCGGCCAACTCGTTGTTGATCTCGAGGAAGAAGGGATCGTCCTCCCCCACCGGCCTGCCGGTGTTGGGATCGATGATGCCCTTGGGCTTCGGCGCGACGAGGGTGCCTGAACTGTCGTTCAATCCCATTCCAGCGCTCCTTTTTTCCATTCATAGGCAAAGCCGATGGTCAGCACCGCCAAAAAAACCATCATCGACCAGAAACCGAGCATGCCGATCTTCGAAAACGACACCGCCCACGGAAACAGGAAGGCTACTTCCAGGTCGAAGATGATGAACAGGATCGACACCAGGTAGAAACGGATGTCGAACTTCATGCGGGCGTCGTCGAACGAGTTGAAACCGCACTCGTAGGCGGAAAGCTTTTCGGGATCGGGATTGCGGTAGGCCACCAGGAAGGGCGCGGCCAGCAGCGCCAGGCCGACAACCAGCGCCACGCCTATGAACAGGACGATGGGCAGGTATGAGCTCAAGAGTGCGTTCATGCTCGGCTTTCCGTTGGCGCCAATCCACGTTGATTACAGCACCGGACCCTAATGCGGAAGCGTGACAGTTTAACCGCTGAACCGTTTTAAGGGCCTATGCTGCAACGCGGCGAGGGTTAGCGCAGCACTTCCAGCGAAGCAAGTCAAACCTTGTTCAAAACATCGACCTGGACGGCATATCGCGGCAAACTGGTCCGATCCGCTCCTGTTTGATTTCCTTCGCTTTTTACTCCACTTTTCTCTCCTGACATGAATGCTGCCAAAACCCTGCTAGCATGGGTTGGAATCAGCCATTCGACCCTCGGTCAAAACACGTCAAAGTGATACCTGCATGAAGGAAAAGATCTCGCTCCCGATGGCCCGGCGCATCGCCCTTGCCGCCCAAGGGTTCCTCGATCCTCGCCCGACCGGCACGCCCGACCGCCGGCATTTTGCCCGCACGCTCTCCCGCACCGGCCTGTTGCAGATCGATTCCGTCAGCGCGGTGGTGCGCGCTCATTATATGCCGCTCTATTCGCGCCTTGGCCCCTACCCGTTCTCGCTGCTCGACAACGCGGCCGTGACGCGTAAGCGCACGGTTTTCGAATACTGGGCGCACGAGGCGTCCTTCCTGCCGGTCGAGACATACCCGCTGATGCGCTGGCGCATGCAGCGCGCCGAGCGGGGCGAGGAAATGTATCTGGGTCTCGCCAAATGGGGCCGCGAGCACGCCGCCTACATCGAAGAGATCTACCGCGAGGTCGCCGAGCGCGGCCCGATCGCCGCTTCCGCGCTGGAGGGCCAGAAAGGTTCGGGCGGCTGGTGGGGCTGGAGCGATGCCAAACACGCCTTCGAATGGCTGTTCTGGGCCGGCCGCATCACCACGGCGCACCGCCGCGGTTTCGAGCGCTTCTATGACCTGCCCGAGCGCGTGCTGCCGCAGGCGATCCTCGATCTGCCGGTGCCGACGCCTGAGGACGCGCACCGCGAATTGCTGCGCATTTCCGCCCGCGCCCACGGCGTGGCGACTTCAAGCGATTTGCGCGACTATTTCCGCCTGTCGCCGGCCGATATGAAAGGCCGGTTGGAGGAACTGGTTGAAACGGGCGAGTTGCTGCCGGTGCGTGTCGAAGGCTGGGACAAGCCGGCCTATCTTCACCGGGACGCCCGTCTGCCGCGCAAAGTCGAGGCCCGCGCCTTGCTGGCACCCTTCGATCCGGTCGTCTTCGAGCGCTCGCGCACCGAGCGGCTGTTCGATTTCCACTACCGCATCGAGATCTACACACCTGCCGACAAGCGGCAGTATGGCTATTATGTCCTGCCGTTCCTGCTCGGCGACAGGATCGTGGCACGCGTCGACCTCAAGGCCGATCGCCCGGCCAGCATACTGCGGGTCCATGCGGCCTATGCCGAGCCCGGTGCGCCGCCTGAAACCGCTGCGGAGCTGTTCGAGGAATTGAAGCAGATGCAAGGTTGGCTCGGGCTCGAACGCATCGAAGT